>MIAA01000026.1:0-97592 GCA_001830425.1 Rhodospirillales bacterium RIFCSPLOWO2_02_FULL_58_16 | reverse complement strand
GGCCAGCCGCGATTGCGCCTGGGAAACGTCGGTGCGGGTGATCTCGCCGACCTGGAAACGGTCTTCGGTAGCCTCAAGCTGGCGCCTGAGAACCTGTTCGTTATTGATATTAAGCTCCAGCACCGCCTGATCGCGGAAAACATCCATGTAGGCTTTTACCGCATTCAGCAACACGGTCTGCTCGACCACGTCAAGATGATGTCGTTCGGCGCTCACCGTATTTTCGGCGCCGCTGATCGCCGCCTGGGTCTGTCCGCCCTTGTAGATGGACTGGGAAAGATTAAGGCCGAGAGAACGCGGGTCGCGGTGCTGATTACGGTCGACTCCCGTCGAGCCGTTGCTCATGTTGGCCGAGGTTCCGACATCGCCCACCACATCCACCGTAGGGCGCCAGTCGGCAAGCGCCTGGGGCACCTGCTCGTCAACGGCGCGCAATTTGGCGCGCCCGCTCATCAAGGTGGGATTGTTGCGATAGGCGGCGGCCAGGGCCTCATCCAGAGTCTGGCCGTGGGCTAACCCCGTCGATCCCATCAGTAAACACAAGACAACGGGCGAAAGCTTCTTCATATGGAATTTATAGCGCGAAAGCGGGTTTATCGGCAAAACCGGAAAGAATCGGCGTTCCGGCGTCGAAAAGATCGCGGCGCGACACCCCCGTCGCGTGGCGGGTGACAAGAACGCCTTTACCCAGGGCGGCGCCGGAAATCATCGTCGCCAACCGCCCTCCCTCGGCAAGCTGCTTTATGATGCCGGCGGGGATGCTACCGACGGCGCCGTTGATAAAAATAATGTCGTAAGGGGCTTGTTTGGGATAGCCTTTTTCCAGTTTGCCGCTGACAACGGCGACATTGTTGATTTCCAGCCCGCCGAGCGTGGCGACGGCTTCCGCCGCCAGCGCTTTGTCGCTTTCCAGCGCCACGACCGTGGACGCCATGCGGGCCAGCAGGGCGGTCACATACCCGGCGCCGCAGCCGATTTCCAGAACCACGTCATCGGGTTGCACCTTAAGCGCCTCAAGCAAACGCGCCGACACCATCGGCTCCATAAGGTAACGTCCGCCGCCGAGAGGAACGGCTTCGTCAACATAGGCAACGCCCTTCATTGCCGCAGGCACGAAGGCCTCACGCGGGATTTCCGCCATGGCCGACAGCACCGGCAGGTCAGTCACCTTGTTGGCGCGAATCTGGTTTTTCACCATTCTCATGCGGGCGTCGGCGTAGTTCATGGCAAAGGCCCTCCAGTGAAAAAAAGACGATAATCCGACGGCGGCGCAAACTCAATAATAAGAAATAGGAATCATTGGTGCGGACGGCGGGAGTTGAACCCGCATGGGCTTGCGCCCAACAAATTTTAAGTCTGTCGTGTATACCAATTCCACCACGTCCGCGCCGTTGTCGGAAAACCCTACAGAAAATCCCTGAGCATGGCTACCAGAGGCTTGTCCGCCGGGAGCATTTTAAGGTCCATCATGCGGACAGGCTTCAGCCACTTCAGTTGTTGGCCTTCCAGCGGGGTGACGGCTCCCCTCCATACCCGGCAGACATACAACGGCATCAACAAATGAAAATCGTCGTAAATGTGCGAAGCGAAGGTAAAAGGTGCAAGGCAGCTTTCGCTGATGTCGATAGCCAGTTCTTCCTTTAATTCGCGCACCAGCGCCGCTTCGGGAGTCTCGCCCTGATGAACCTTGCCGCCGGGAAACTCCCAAAAGCCGGCCATGGACTTGCCGGCGGGGCGCTCGGCCAGCAGCACCCTGCCGTCGGTGTCAATGATCGCCGCCGCCGCCGCCAGCACGGTGGGAAGATTCCCGTCACGCCGACGGGGAATCGCCTGCATGCAGCCCGAATCAGGACCTGTATTTGGCATTGATATCGATGTAGCCGTGGGTGAGGTCGCAGGTCCATACGGTGGCAGAGCCTTTGCCGATGCCGACATCGACGGCAATATCGATCTCGGCGCCTTTCATATGCCCGGCTACCGGCGTCTCGTCGTAACCGGCCACGGCGGCGCCGTTCTCGGCCACCGGATGGCCGCCTATTATGATCGACAGCTTGTCCCTGTCTGCCCTTTCGCCGGCCTTGCCGACGGCCATGACTATGCGTCCCCAGTTGGCGTCCTCGGCGGCCACCGCCGTTTTGACCAGCGGCGAGTTGGCGATAGACAGCCCGATAGCACGCGCCGCCTTTTCGTTTTCGGCGCCGTTGACGGTAATGGAAATAAGCTTGGAGGCGCCCTCGCCGTCGCGCACCACCTGCAAGGCGAGGTCAAGCATAACCTCGTTCAGCGCCCGACGGAAATCCGCAAGATGGCGGTCGTCGGCGTCGGTTACCGGCAGATGCTTGTCGCCCTCGCCGGTGGCGAACAGCAGCAACGTGTCGCTGGTCGAGGTGTCGCCGTCAACGGTGGTGCAGTTAAACGAGCGGTTGACGGCTTCGCCCAGCAATTTCTGAAGCACGTCCGAGGGAATGGCAGCATCGGTGAAGACGAAGGCCAGCATGGTCGCCATGTCGGGAGCGATCATGCCTGAACCCTTGGCGATGCCGTTGATCGTCACCTTTACGTCGCCGATAGCGGCGACGCGGACGGCGCCTTTGGCAAAGGTGTCGGTAGTCATGATCGCCTCGGCCGCCGCCTTCCAGGAATCCGCCTTCAAATTATTCTCCAGGTCCGGCAGAACGGCGATGATCTTGCCGCCGTCCAGCGGCTCGCCGATGACGCCGGTAGAGGCGGCGAACACCGTTGACGGACGGCATGGGAACAGGTCGGCGACGGCCTTGACGGTATCTTCCAGCGCCCTGTCGCCGGCGGCGCCGGTAAAGGCGTTGGCGTTGCCCGAATTGACCAGCAGGGCGCTTGCCGTCCCCGAATGCAGGGCTTTGCGGCACCATTCAACGGGAGCGGAGGCGGTGAGCGATCTGGTGAAAACGCCGGCCACCGAAGCGCCGTGAGCCAGCTTCACCAGCAGCACGTCGTTTCGCCCCTTGTAGCGCAGACCGCACGCTCCGGCGGCCAGCATCACTCCGCGAAGGGGCGGCATGTCAGGAAATGAATCAGGGGCGAGAGGAGATATCTTGCTCACGGGTCCACTTTTTCTATTTGGATTTCACTTGTTCATCCATGGGCGAGCCGTCGGGTTTGAACACCGTAATCTTGGCGCTGCCGCGCAGCCCCGTGACCAGATCGCGGCCAAGCTCATTGGACAATAAAGACTTCACCTCATCCTTGGCCTCATCAAAGGAAGGCGTCTTGCCGGCGCGGCGATCCTCGGCCTTGATGACATGCCAGCCGAACTGGGTTTTGACCGGAGCGCCGGTATACGCTCCCTTGGCCAGCCCGAAGGCGGCCGCCGAAAACTCCGGCACCATCTGCTTATCGTTAAAGTAGCCGAGATCGCCGCCGTCGCCGGCCGACGGGTCCACGGAGTGCTCTTTCGCCAGTTTGGCAAAATCACCGCCGCCCTTGAGCTTGGCGATGATCTCTTTGGCCTTGTCCTCGCCGTCAACCAGGATATGACGGGCGTGCACCTCTTCCTTGCCTGATGTTTCCTCGACAAATTTTGCGTAGCGGAGCTTGACCGCTTCTTCGGTCAACCCCGTCTTGATGTGCTGCTTGAGCATGATGCGTTCGAGTAATTGTCTCTCTATCCGCGAAACCTGTTGTTTGTATATTTTATCCTCGTGAAGCCCCTGCTTGCGCGCCTCGGTCGCCATTAAATTGGTGTCGATAAGGCTGTTCACCAGCAAGCCGTAGACGGCTTCGGGGGGGTAGTCCTTGAAGCGGGCGGGCAGCCGGGTTTCGGCCTCGTCAATTTCCGAGCGGTAGATTTCCACGCCATTAACGACGGCGACGACCGGGCCGTCTCCCGCCGTTGCGCTGAAAGGCAGAAAAGCGGCGGCAACCACCATGACGGCGCAGAGGATTCGCAGAATCATCAGATAGAACTCCTTAATTAATAACGGTCTCGGGGAACAGTAAACATGTTCTTCGCCATTTCAAATGGAATCAAAGATGATGCCGGCGATCAGCGCATTTACGGCCATGAGTCCCGGTTCTTCGGCAAGGACTGATCAGGATCGAATATCGAGAGCATATCCGCAGCGCCGAACGTTCCGGGATAAACTACCAGATTCGTTCCACCTACAGACAAGCCGGACCGGAAGAGGATGCCTTTTGCCCCCGCCGCCGTGACTTCATCGCCTGCAACCCAACTGGGCGGTTCAATACGTTGGTTGAAGTACAATTCGCGCCAATCGCAGTAGAAATCATCCCAAATCGGATTCCAGTCGGTCGCCTCGAAACCATTCCGAAAATCGGCGACATCCCCTACCGTTATCTGGTAGCTGACCAGCGTACCCGGCGGCAATAACGCAGACGCCTGCCGGTACTCCCTGACCGCCGTCTCAGTGTCCAGCGCCAGATAGATCGCCGGAACGCCCGGTCGATTGGCGCGTCCGCCATGCATAGCGGCGCCTGCCCCGCTCTTCGGCGCGACGGCCCATTTGGGGACACACATTCGGTAGGCGGTCAGTTCCTCCAGCCGGGTCAGAATCATCCTGCCGCCCCGGCCTCCAGCGACTCGATGTAGCGCAGCAGGTCTTCGGTGCGACCATCGCTCACTAACTGCTCGGCCGTTTTGTAACCGAACGGCGGCAAGGGTTCGTTGTGATACCAAAAAAGAGCCTTGTTTACCTCGCCGGACAAATCCGCCGCCGCCCGAATGACGCGCAACGCTTCACGCAGGAACCGTTGTACGCTTTCAGAGGCGGGAGATCGACTGATGGTGTTGCGGTGGACGTGGGCCTGCGCGGCCAGGGTCAGGAGGTCCATGTTGAATACCTCGCTGAATCGCTTGGGCGAAAGCGCGGCGACGCCGATTTCCTGGTCGTGCAGAAAATCCAGAAAGCCATTAAAGTCCTTGCCAAAAGCAGGAACGGCATAAATCGTGGCCGTCATGATTTTACTCCTTAATCGCGAACCATTAATGCACTTATTGTGCACTTTATGTGCCGCAGATCAAGAGGCGCATCACGCAGAATCTATTTCTAGAGCATTATCCGACCAAACGGAACCGCCTGCGCCGGAGCGATTTTGAGTCGTGGGCAGGAAAAGGGCGCAGCCCGTAGCGGGTGCTATGGGCAAGCCTTTCGACGAACCCACGCCCCAAAAGCGCCC
The DNA here is from genome assembly GCA_001830425.1 of Rhodospirillales bacterium RIFCSPLOWO2_02_FULL_58_16. Classification (NCBI taxonomy): domain Bacteria; kingdom Pseudomonadati; phylum Pseudomonadota; class Alphaproteobacteria; order Rhodospirillales; species Rhodospirillales bacterium RIFCSPLOWO2_02_FULL_58_16. The sequence goes on along the minus strand of MIAA01000026.1, from coordinate 92,420 downwards.
GGCCCTTCGGGTTTCGATGCGGCGGGCGCCCGCTTCGTTGCGCCGCTCAACCGATGCTTTTGCATCGCTTTTCGCGTCGCGCCTGGCGGATCGCCTCGCCGGATCGAAACGCAGATGATCCCATTTGGTCGGATAACGCTCTAATCGCCGCGCACCGCCTCGACCATGTCCCGCAGGCGTTCAATGTCACGAACTACCAGAATGTCTTTCTTGCGTTCGATAATATTTTTGCGCGCCAGTTCATTCATTACCCTGGCGACGGTTTCGCGGGTGGTGCTGACGCGGGCGGCGATCTCGCCATGGACCGGCATGGGATTGATCTTCGCCTCGTTACCCTCTCCTTTGCAGGCGAGGGCTTGGCGCAGCAGGTCGGCGTGGACTCTGTTGTTGGCGCCGAGCGTGCTCAAATCCATGATGCGTTCGGTGGATATGCGTATGATCTTCGCCATGCTTTTCATGATGTTGAGCGCCATTGCCGGATAATTGCCGACCGCCTCAAGAAAGTCGGCACGCGGAAGGGCGACGATCAGACTGTCGGTCATCGATCTGACGCCGGCCGAGCGCGGTTCGCCGTCGATGGCCGACAATTCTCCGAAATGGTCGCCTTGGGTAACGTCGTCAAGGGTAATTTCCCGCCCGGACAGGGAATAATTGACGATGCGCACCCGGCCGCGAACAACAAAAAAAACATCGCTGGTGGAACTGTTCCGGTCGAAGATTTGATCATGGGCGGAGAAGCGCCGATAGCGGCAGTGCGTGGCGATCTTCTTCAATTCATCGGGCTTGAGGCCTTTCAAAAGCCGGATGCCGGTCAGAACCTGGACAATGGAATCCGATGGCGGCGCCGGCTTCGGCACCGGCTTCGGCGTCGGCGTTTTCACCGTCACCGCCTTCACGATCAGCTTGTTTTCCGCCTTCGGCTTGTCCAAGTTCAGGTTTCTCCAAAAACCGCCGATGTATAGATAGCTTACGGCGAGGGCGGCGAATATCCTTTTTTACCCTAAGGGATCGCCGATATTCCGATAACGTACTCGTGGCCGAAAAGGATAGCGGCATAAAGCAATAGTCCGCCGATGATCCGGCGCCGGCCGATTCCCCTCCAGTCAGGCCGTATTCTCCCCGACAAAACGGCGGCAAAGGGAATATTGGAAGTAGACGCGAATAATTTCCTCAGCGCCTCGTCATCCGTTTTGACGCGCCGCTTGTGATCAAGGCTGACGGGACCGAACAGGCTTAACGCCAGAAACATCCCGAACAGGATCAGGTCAGGCGCGTCGCCGTTGGCCATAAAGTGCATTCCCGACCACAGCGCCAGCGCCCACATAAGCGGATGGCGGGTAATCGACACGATGCCGGGGCGTTCGGGATTAAAGCCGTCGCTTCCCGCCCCGATCGAGAAGGGATTGCGGCTGGTCGCCCCGGCCGTCAGCAGAATGCACGAGAAAGGCATTATCAGGACCACCGCCCACCGCATCCATTCCCAAGGATACCACAACATGTCATGGGGCGCGGCGGAATAGGCGATAATCAGCCAGGCAATGGCGGCAAGGCTGATGGTTCCGTAAAAAAGCTGATAGCCGACGGCCCCCATGCGGCGGATAAGGGCATCGCGCCATGGCCGGTAGGCGGGAATGGTGTGGCTGGCGATAAAAACGATCATGGCGATAATAAATTCAGTCATTGCCGGAGGCGCTCCTTAAGCCAGGCCATGGCCTCTTCCGCCGTTTCCACGCTTTCGCCCGGTTCGGGCGGAGGCCTACTGACGGCAACGACGGCGATGCCGGCTTCACAGGCGGCAATGATCTTCGCCTCTCCCATATGGCCGCCGCTTTGCTTGGCGATCAAGGCGTCGATGCCGTAGTCGTCGATCAGGGCGCGTTCGCTTTCCACCGTATGAGGGGGGCGTCCGGTGACCAGTTGATAATCGGCCAGGGGCAGGGGGGCGTCCGGTTCCTCTATCAGGCGCACCAGGAACCACACCCCTTTCACCGTGGAGAAGGCTTCGATGCCGCCCTTGCCGACGGTGAGAAAGGCCCGCCGCGATATGCGCGGCAACGCCGAGGCGACTTCCTCAAGGCTGTCCATCTCGATCCATTTTGCGTGCGGCGGCGCCTGCCACGGCGGACGAATCAACGACAGGCGCGGCACACCGGAGCTTAGGCACGCAACATAAGCATGACCGGAAATGGTCTCGGCAAAGGGATGGGTGGCGTCGATCACAAAATCGACGGCCTCGTCCTTGAGATAATCGATAAGCCCCTCAACCCCGCCGAAACCTCCGAAACGCACCCGTCCGGGAATGTCCGGCCTGTGCTTCAGACGCCCGGCCAGCGAGGTGATCACCTCGACCTTTCCTTTGAGGGCGACGGACGCCTTGCGCGCCAGATCGGCGGCCTCGGCGACGCCTCCCAGAATGAGCAATTTACTTACCATCCGCGTATCCCGTCATTTCGCCGGCGCCGTCGAAAACGGCGACATCGACCGCCGTTCCTCCGGCAAGGACGGCCAGCGCCGTTTCCCGCGCCCGTCGCGCCACCAGACCGGACAAGTCCAGGCCTTGATCGCGGGCCTCGGCAAGCACCTGGGCCGCCGTATTGGCGCGGCGCGACCGCTCGACCTGTTCGGGCGCGGCTCCCAGTTCCCCCAGCATAGCCGCCAGCGCGGCAAAATCCACCGGCGAGCGCGAAGAGTGCAAATCAAGACTGCCCTGCGCCAGCTTTGACATCTTGGCGAAGCCGCCGGCCAGAGTCAGTCGTTCCACCGGATGCCTGCGCAGATACTTGAGCAAGGCGCCGGCGAAGTCTCCCATTTCGATGCAGGCGGTCTCGGCTAGTCCGTGCAGGGCGCGCGCTCCGGCTTCCGAAGTGCGGCCGGTGGCGGCGGCTATATGATCAATATGCGAAGCGCGGGCCACGTCAACGCCGCAATGAATGGCGTGAATCCACGACGAGCAGGAATAAGGGATCACTATCCCGGTGGTGCCTAATATCGACAGACCGCCGATAATGCCGAGTCGCCGGTTCATCGTCTTTTGCGCCCGCTTGTCGCCGCCGGGAATGGAGATAGTGACCAAAAGATCGGCGTTCCCGCTCCTGCCCGATCTCGCGCCGACGGCCTGCACCGCGTCGACGATCATCTTCCTGGGGCCGGGATTAATGGCCGGCTCGCCCACCGTCAACGCCAAACCGGGGAGGGTGACGACGCCGACGCCTTCTCCGGCGCCGTATGTAATTCCGCTGCCGGGCAGGCCGAATTGCACCGTCGATATGATCTCGGCGCCGTGGGTAACGTCGGGGTCGTCCCCGGCGTCCTTGATAACGCCGGCGAAAGCCCGCCCGTCCTCAAGCCCGCACCAGGACAGGGCGAAGCCGGGCGTTTCGCCTTTCGGCAGGGTAATGGCGACCGGATCGGGGAATCTCCCGGTAATCAGAGCCTCATAAGCGGCGGCGGCGGCGGCGGCGGCGCAGGCCCCCGTCGTCCACCCCTTGCGCCACGCTTGTTGTTTTGCTTTGCTGCTCGTCATGGTATGAAATTGATATGCTCTATTTGCACGGAAATAAATAAGGGAGTAGAACAGGCCCCCATGGAAACTCCTGACAACATCCCCCAAAGCAAGCTGCCCAAACGTCGGCCCGGGCGCCTGATCACCTACCTGGGCCTTTTCATCATCGCCGGCGCCGTCGCCATAGGCGGACGCTTTCTCATGGAACCGGACAAAAAGGCGGTCCCCACGGTCGGCGGGCCGTTCTCTTTGGTCAATCATTTCGGCAAGCCGGTCACCGACGCCAATTATCGTGGCCGTTATATGCTGATTTATTTCGGCTATACATACTGTCCCGAAGTTTGTCCGACGGCGCTGACCATGATGGTGGACGCCATGGAACGGCTGGGCAAGAACGAGGAAAAGGTGATGCCCATCTTTATTTCCATTGACCCCGAGCGGGATGCGCCCGATGACCTGAAACAATATGTCGCCCATTTTCATCCACGGATGATGGGGCTGACCGGCGCGCCGGACCAGATCGAGGCGGCGTCCAAGGCCTTCAAGGTCTACGCCGCCAAGATCGCCGTGGAAGGCGCCGACAAGGACGACTATGTCATGGATCATTCGTCGGTCATTTTCTTCATGGGGACCGACGGAAAATACCTGACCCATTTCGGCGAAGGCACCACGCCGGAGACCATGGCCAAGCGGATGCGGGAATTTTTGTGAGTCTGGTCGGCGGCCTGATAATCGCCGCCACCGCTTCGGGCAGCGGCAAGACCGTGTTCACCCTCGGCCTGCTGCGTCATATGGCCCGCTCGGGCGTAGCCGTCGCCCCGGCCAAGGTCGGCCCCGACTATATCGACCCGGCGTTTCACGCCGCCGCCGCCGGCAGGCCGTGTCTCAACCTGGACCCCTGGGCAATGCGTTCCTCGACCCTGGCCGCCGCCGTCGGAACCCTCGCCCAAGGCGCGGAAATCATCGTCTGCGAAGGAGTCATGGGCCTGTTCGACGGCGCCACAATGAACGAGGGATCGACGGCGGATATGGCCCGGATTACCGGCTGGCCGGTAATCCTTGTCGTTGACGCCCGCGCCCAGGGCGCTTCGGCCGCCGCCGTAGTCAAGGGGTTCGCCACCTTGCGTCCCGAATTGAAACTCGCCGGCGTCGTCTTTAACCGCACAGGCTCCGGTCGTCACGTTCGGATACTATATGATTCATGCGCCGAATATGTGCCTGACGTCCCGGTTTTCGGCTTCGTGCCGCGCCATCAGGACCTCTGTCTGCCCGAGCGCCACCTGGGTCTGGTCCAGGCCGGCGAGCACGGCGACCTGGAAACCTTTCTCAATAACGCCGCCGACCTGATCGGCAAGGCGGTGAACGTGAAGTCCATTCAACGACTGGCCAGGCCGTGGCCGGGCGTCGCCGCCGATAATACGGCTGTTCCCTTGCCGCCGTTGGGCCAGGTCATCGCCGTCGCCGACGACGAGGCCTTCCGCTTCAGTTACCGACTGGTCATCGACGGCTGGCGGGCCATGGGCTGCCGGATCAGTTTGTTCTCTCCCCTTGCCGGACAGGCTCCGGCGGAAGATGCCGACGCCGTTTATCTGCCGGGCGGCTACCCGGAACTGTACGCCGGCAGACTCGCCGCCAACGCCGCCTTCCTCGACGGGCTGCGCCGGGCCGAAAGACGGGGCGCCGTTATTTTCGGCGAGTGCGGCGGCTATATGGCTCTCGGCGGCGGCATCGAGGACGCCAACGGCGTGCGTCACGCCATGGCCGGACTGCTGCCGCTGGAAACCTCGTTCGCCGAACGTCATCTGCACCTGGGTTACAGGTACGCGGCGCTGGAGGCCGACGGCCCCTTGGGCCGGGCGGGCAGGCGCTTTCGCGGCCACGAGTTCCACTACGCCAGGATCGCCCGGCAAGACCCCGGCTCGCCGCTGTTCAAATGTACGGATGTGGAGGGAATCGATCATGGTCCGGCAGGGTTAACGAAAGGCCGGGTGATGGGGTCGTTCATCCATCTGATCGACGGCGAAGACGATGGTTAGAACCCCTTTCTGGAAACGCAAATCGCTCTTTGACATGAGCCTCGCCGAATGGGAGGCGCTGTGCGACGGCTGCGCCAAATGCTGTCTTGATAAACTGGAAGATGAGGACACCGGCGAAATCTCCTACACCGAAGTCGCCTGTCGGCTGCTGGATTTAGAAACATGCCGCTGCAAGAATTACAAGAATCGTAAACGCTTCGTTGCCGAATGCGTGACTATTACGCCGGAGTCTCTCCCCAGGATATCGTGGATGCCTCCCACCTGCGCCTATTTGCTGATCTTGCAGGGTAAAGATTTGGCGCTGTGGCATCCGTTGGTGACCGGCGATCCCTCGACCGTGCATCTGGCCGGAATGTCGGTGCGCGGGCGCGTGGTGTCGGAAACCGAGGCCGGCGCCCTGGAAGACCATGTCGTCGCCTGGCCGGAGCAATCATGAACATCGGGCAGGCTTTTTCCATTGATCTCGGCGGGCGCGTCGTGGCGCTGAGGCTTCGGCGCAACCCTCGGGCGCGGCGGCTGATCCTGCGCATTGACGCGGACAGCGGCGGCGTCGTGGTGACTCTGCCCAAACGCGCTTCTGCGGAAGAAGGGATGGCGTTGGTCCGGCGCAAGGCGGCGTGGATCGCCGACCGCCTTGATGTCCTGCCCAAGCGCGTGCCGTTCGCCGACGGCGCGGTAGTGCCGCTGCTGGGGGATGAACGCCTGATTATCCACCGGCCGGATGGCCGCTTTTCCGTCGGCGACGGCGACGGCGGCATTGTGGTCGGGGGCCGCCCCGAACATCTGGCGAGACGGCTCACCGACTGGCTCAAGAAAGAGGCGCGCCGTCACATTGAACCGCGTGTCGAAGCCAAGGCGGCGCGTCTCGGCCGCAAGGCGGGCCGGATAACCATCCGCGATACCCGTTCGCGCTGGGGGTCCTGTTCATCTTCCGGCGCCCTGTCGTTCTGCTGGCGTCTGGTGATGGCCCCCGAAAGCGTGCTCGACTATGTGGTGGCCCACGAAGTGGCGCACCTTGCGCACCTGAACCACGGACCCGAATTCCGGCGCGTCGTCGGCGAACTGACCGATGACGCCATATCCGCCCGCGCCTGGCTCCGCCGCAACGGCGAAGACCTGCGCCGCTACGGGTAGACCGGAATACCCGGCCCGCGCCCCGCTCCACCATGTCAGTGAAGAAAGGTTGAAAGGCCACGGATAAACACGGATTAACGCGGATAATACCAGCGGCTTTAAAAAGTGACTCATCATCAGTGGGTAGAGAAAAATTCCTCCCCCTTGCTTCAAGGGGGAGGTCAGGAGGGGGTTAAGAGTAACCTCCCCTGCCCCCTCCTTCGTAAGAAGGGGAAAGTGCCGAGGCCGCTATGGGTCAATAATTATTGCCGCTGGCATAAGATAATCATCAGCGTTTATCTGTGTTCATCTGTGGAAAAAATGTCAAATGAGTTTCATCCTCCGCCAACTTAAGGCGCGGCGGCAAATGCCTACTTCTTTTTCCCCAGCTTTAATCTCAGGGCGTTGAGTTTGATGAAGCCTTCGGCGTCTTTCTGGTTATAGACGGCATCGGTCTCGAAAGTGGCGATGTTTTCGTCATACAGGCTGTTGGGCGATTTGCGTCCGGTAATGATAACGTTGCCCTTGTACAGCTTCATCCTGACCGCGCCGTTGACCGGCTCGGAAGCCTTGTCGATGGCGGCCTGCATCATTTCGCGCTCGGGCGAAAACCAGAAGCCGTTATAGATCAATTCGGCATAGCGGGGCATCATCTCGTCCTTGAGATGAGCCGCCCCCCGGTCCAGGGTAATGCTTTCCACGGCCCGCCGGGCGTGAGCCAGCACCGTGCCGCCGGGAGTCTCGTAAACGCCGCGAGACTTGATGCCGACGAAGCGGTTTTCGACCATATCGACGCGGCCGACGCCGTTGGCCCCGGCGACTTTGTTCAGGGTCTCCAGCAGGACGGCGGGAGACAGGCGCTTGCCGTTAATCCCAATCGGATCGCCTTTCCTGAACTCGATCTCGATCTCCGTCGGCCGGTCGGGAGCGGCCATCGGCGAAACGCTGCGGGTGTAGATCGCTTCCGGCGGCTCCAGCCACGGGTCTTCCAGCGCCTTGCCCTCGCATGAGATATGCAAAAGGTTGGCGTCCGCCGAATAGGGAGGGGCGCCTTCCTTGTCCTTGGCCACCGGAATCTGGTGGTCGCGGGCGTACTCGATCAGTTTGGTTCGGGAGTCGAGGTCCCATTCCCGCCACGGGGCGATAACCTTGATCGACGGCTTGAGCGCATAGTAGGCCAGCTCGAAGCGCACCTGATCGTTGCCCTTGCCGGTGGCGCCGTGGGCGACGGCGTCGGCGCCGGTGATTTCGGCGATCCTGATCTGATGCCTGGCGATCAGCGGACGGGCAATGGCGGTGCCCAGCAGATAGGCCCCTTCGTAAAGGGCGTTGGCCCTGAACATGGGGAAAACGTAGTCGCTGACGAATTCCTCGCGCAGGTCTTCGATGAAGATATTCCTGATCCCCATCGCTTCGGCCTTTTTCCTGGCCGGCTCCAGTTCCTCGCCCTGGCCGATGTCGGCGGTGAAGGTAATCACCTCGCAGCCGTAGGTGTCCTGAAGCCAGCGCAGGATCACCGAGGTATCCAGGCCGCCGGAATAGGCCAGCACGACTTTTTTTACGTCTTTTATCATAGCAGGCGCATCCCCATTTTAAGTGTGAGTGTAGTATAAGGGACCACGGCGGCGAGGCAAGCGCGGGACAACGGCCTGAACGTGAGCATCAGATGAAAAAACGACTTCAGGGAAAACGGGCGGCGATGAATTACAGCGACTACATTATTTACGTTGATGAAAGCGGCGACCACGGCCTGGAGTCCATTGATCAAGACTATCCCGTCTTCGTTCTCAACTTCTGCATCTTTCATAAGGATATCTACACAGCGTCCGTCGTGCCGAAGATTCAGGCATTCAAGTTTGCCCACTTCGGCCACGATCTGGTTATTCTTCACGAACACGATATCCGCAAGCAGAAGCCGCCATATGTCTTTCTGCAAAATCAGGCCAGACGCGCCGTTTTCATGGATGGTCTGAACCGGATCATTGAGGACGCAGATTTCACTATTATCGCTGCGGTGATCGACAAGATGCGGCTGTCGCGTCAATACGCTCATCCCGGCAATCCCTACGAGATCGCGCTTTGTTTTTGTATGGAACAAGCATATGCCTTCCTCAAGGATCAAGGCCAACATTTTCGGACCACTTACCTTGTGGTCGAGCGTCGCGGCAAGCGAGAGGATGACGATCTGGAACTCGCCTTCCGCCGCATACGCGACGGAGCTAACCGATGGGGACAAATGCCGGGCTTTCAGATCGTATTCGCCGACAAGAAGATCAACTCGTCAGGACTTCAGATCGCCGACCTGACGGCACGTCCCGTCGGTCGACACGCCATTAATCCCAAGCAGCCGAACCGAGCCTGGGACATCGTGGAAACAAAGCTGCGGAAAAGTCCGGCGGGAGAAACCACCGGCTGGGGTTTGAAAAACTTCCCCTGAAAAGCGAAAGGCCCCGATATACACCGAGGCCAGCCGCCGACCGGGAACATCCCCCAGTCCAATGAGTATAAGATCGGCTTCCGGCGATAAATTGTCAAGTTTTTCTGCTATCGACAGGACGGGAACGAGTTGTCAGATGAAGAAACGGCTTAAAGGAAAACGGGTGGCGCTGATCGGCGCTCCGACCGATATCGGCGCCGGTCGCCGGGGCGGGTCGATGGGGCCGGAGGCGCTGAGAATCGCCGGCTTGAAAGCCGCCATCAACCGGCTCGGCTTTGACGCAGAGGACAGGGGCGACTTGACCGGCCCGGTAAATCCGGGGGCCGAACCGATGAACGGCTATCGCCATCTCCGCCAGGTTGTCGCCTGGAATGAGGCGGTCAGGAACGCCGTTCATCAGGCGCTGAAAGACGGAGACTTTCCCGTCGTCATGGGCGGCGACCACAGCCTTGCCGTCGGCTCGACGGCGGGAGTATCCCGTTACTGCGCCGAGGCCGGCAAGCCGCTTACGGTGCTGTGGCTGGACGCCCACGCCGATTTCAACACGCCGGCGTCCTCGCCGACGGGGAACATTCACGGCATGCCGGTCTCCTTTATTTGCGGCCATGGTCCTTCGGAACTGGCCGGACTGGGGGCCTTTACGCCGATGCTTGATCCTTCGGCCATCGTTCAGGTGGGGGTGCGCTCCGTTGACGCCGTCGAGAAGCGACTGGTGGCGGAAAGCGGCCTGATCGTTCATGACATGCGCCGGATCGACGAATACGGCATGAGGGCGGTAATGAAAGAGGCGCTGGATCAGGTTCGTCGGCGAAACGGCCACCTTCACGTCAGCTTTGACGTGGACTTTCTCGATCCTTCCATCGCTCCGGGGGTGGCGACGGCGGTTCCCGGCGGTCCCACCTATCGGGAAGCCCAGCTATGTATGGAAATGATTCATGATTGCGGTCTGATGGCGTCGCTGGATGTCATGGAACTGAACCCGGTCTTTGACGATCATAACAAAACGGCGGAATTGGTCGTGGAGCTGATCGAAAGCCTCTTCGGGGAGCAGACCCTGGCGAGAAGTTCAAAGCCATGAGCAGGCAAGACGAAATTATCGCCCAGGCGGAAAAGTACGGCGCCAACAACTACCTTCCGCTGCCGCTGGTTATTTCCAGGGCGGAAGGCGTGTGGGCGTGGGATGAGGACCAAAACAAATATATGGATTGCCTAAGCTCCTATTCGGCGCTTAACCAGGGCCACCGCCACCCGGCGATCATCAAGGCCTTGATCGAGCAGGCAGGGAAGGTGACGCTGACTTCGCGGGCCTTTCATAATATGCGCATGGGCGCTTTCCTGGAGAAGCTGTGCCGCTTGAGTTCGATGGAAATGGCCCTGCCGATGAACACCGGCGTCGAGGCCGTTGAAACCGCCATCAAGGCGGCGCGCAAATGGGGATATCGCATCAAGGGCATCAAGGACGGGCGGGCGGAGATCATCGTCTGCAACAACAACTTCCACGGACGCACGACGACGGTTGTCGGTTTTTCCTCGGAGCCTCGCTATCGGGACGGCTTCGGCCCCTTTGCCCCCGGCTTCAGGCTGATTGATTTCGGCGATATCGGGCAACTGGAGGCGGCCATCACCCCCGACACGGCGGCCTTCATGGTGGAGCCGATCCAGGGCGAGGGGGGCATCGTCGTGCCGCCCGAGGGCTATCTGGCGGCGGCCAAGAAAATTTGCCGGCAAAACAATGTGTTGTTCGTCCTCGATGAAATCCAGACCGGGCTGGGGCGCACCGGAAAGCTGTTTTGCCATCAGCACGAGGCCGGCGCCGAACCGGATGTGCTGATCGTCGGCAAGGCGCTGGGCGGCGGCGTTTATCCGGTTTCGGCGATGCTGTCGTCAAAAGAAGTCCTCGGCGTATTCACTCCCGGCGATCACGGCAGCACCTTCGGCGGCAATCCGCTGGCCTCGGCGGTCGGCGAGGCGGCGCTTGACGTAATCGTAAACGAGCGTCTCGCCGAGAAGGCGGAACGATCGGGACGCTATTTGATGAAGCGGCTCGCTTCCATTAACGGCGGCGCAATCAAGGAAGTGCGCGGCAAGGGCCTGCTGATCGGCATCGAGATCAAACAGAGCGCCGGCCCGGCCCGGCCCTATTGCGAAAGACTGATGAAACTGGGGGTGTTGGTCAAGGAAACCCATGTCCGGGTGATTCGCCTGGCGCCGCCGCTGATCATCACCATGGAGGAAATCGACTGGCTGGCCGAACGGATGCAAATGGTTCTTGGTAACTGATATAAAGACCATTGAATCATGGTATGATCCTCAGCGGTAATCAAGACAACCGGTTATGAAGGAAGGTTGCGGGTGGCGAGAAAACGTTCAACGGATTCCGACGAGCTTGGAACGGCGGCGCGTCTGCGGGCCGCCGAGACCATGTTCGAGGTCACGACGCAGGGAATCATGATCTGCGATTCCAAAGCCAGGGTCGTCAGGGTCAATCCCGCTTTCACCAAAATTACCGGCTATTCACAAAGCGATATTTGCGGCAGGAATCCGCGATTCCTTTCCTCGGGACGCCACGACGATGCTTTCTACAAGTTAATGTGGGACGCCATTTACAGGACCGGCAAGTGGGAAGGTGAAATCTGGAACCGTCGCAAAAGCGGCGAGATTTATCCCGAATGGCTGATCGTCGCCGCCAACAAGAACGAAGACGGCTCTGTTGAAAGCTATCTCGCCCTGTTCAGCGACACCTCCAAGCACAGGCGCGATGAAGAACGCATCAGCTATCAGGAAAACTATGACGCGCTGACCGGCTTGCCCAACCAGCGCCTCCTCCATGACCGGGTTCATCAGGCGCTGAAGCAGGCTGCCGCCGCCGGTCATCAGGCGGGAGTTCTTTACCTGGACCTGGATAACTTCAAGATAATCAACGACAGTCTCGGCCATGGCGTCGGCGATGCCCTGCTGGTCGAAATGGGGAAAAGGATCAAGTCCTGCCTCAGGGATCACGATACCGCAGGCCGTTTCGGCGGCGACGAATTCCTGGTGGTCCTGCCGATGGTTCATTCCGCCGAGGAAGCCGCCATGGTCGTTCACCGTCTCCAGGCGGCGATTTCGCAGCCGATACGTTTAAAGGGTCAGGAGGACGACACCGTACTCACCGCCGGCATCGGAGTAGCTTTCTATCCCGACGACGGAAAGACCGCCGGAGAACTCATTCGCAACGCCGATACCGCGTCCTTCCACGCCAAGGAACAGGGCCGCAACACCTACCAGTATTTCACCGAGGAAATGAACGCCAGGGCCGTGGAAAGCCTGAGCGTGGAGAATATGTTGCGCAGTTCCCTGGATCGAGGCGAGTTTGTGCTTCACTACCAGCCCAAGGTCGATCTGCGTCATGGTAAAATTACCGGCGTCGAGGCGCTGGTGCGGTGGGCGAGGCCTGACAAGGAGGGGCTGGCGCTTCCGTCCACGTTTATTCCTTTGGCCGAGGAAACAGGTTTTATCATTCCCCTCGGCGAATGGGTGATGAAGACTGCTTGCGCCCAGGCCAGACTCTGGCATGGCGCCGATGCGCCGCCCTTGACGATGGCCGTCAATATTTCCGCCCGCCAACTGTCGAAGTCCGGTTTCATCGATGATATTTCCCGGATTCTGGAAGAGACCGGGCTGCCTCCCGGTTTACTGGAAATGGAAATTACCGAAACGGCGCTGATGAAAAACACCAGGGACGCCATCGCCATCCTTCGCCGAATCCGCGAGATCGGCATCCGCCTTTCCGCCGATGATTTCGGCACCGGTTATTCATCGCTGAATTATCTCAGGAGTTTTCCGCTGGACACCATCAAGATCGACAGCACGTTCGTTGCCGACATCAGCGGCGGCGGCGGCGGAGCGACGCTGGCCGCAGCCGTCGTCGCCATCGGCCAGAGCCTCGGCTTGAAGGTAGTAGCCGAGGGAGTTGAGGATAACGAGCAATTGACTTTCCTGCGCCAGCAGTGGTGCGATGAAATCCAGGGTTTCCTTTTCAGCCGTCCTGTGCCGGGCGACGATATATTGCCTTTGTTGAAAGAAGGCCGACGGATATGACAAAAAAACTTTCCCGCCCTGAATTGCTTGCGCGTCTGCGCGGGATCAAGCTTCTTTCCCTGGACGTGGACGGGGTGCTTACCGACGGCGGACTGTATTACGCCGAGGACGGCAGGCAGTTGCGCAAGTTCAACGTCAAGGACGGCATGGGCATGAAACTGGCGATGAGCGTCGGCGTCGAGGTCGCCATCATTTCCGCCGGCGATGCGCCGTGCATCCTCAAGCGCGGCAAAGACCTCGGCATCCGCAATGTTCATATCGGCGCCGAGGACAAGCTGGCCAAGTTGAAAGAGATATGCGCCGAGCTGGGAATAGCCCTCGCCCACGCCGCGCATATGGGCGATGACCTGAACGATATCCCGGCGCTGGAAGCCGTCGGCTGCGCGCTGACCGTCGCCGACGCCGTGGAAGCGGTGAAAAATCTGGCCGACTTTGTTACCGAAAAAGGCGGCGGCGGCGGCGCCGTCCGCGAAATCTGCGACTTGTTGGCGGAAGCAAAAACCTCCCCCAGTGTACGTCAGGATTGATCAGGATCACCTGCGTTGCGCATTGTCGTCATTGCGACCGTGAGAGCGTCAGCGACACGGGAAGCAATCCAGTGGCCGGTGGCGCTCTCTGGATTGCTTCGTCTTGCTTCGTCGCTCCGCTTCTCGCAATCCTCGCAAAGACGGTTAGGCATGGCCCACAGCGGCCTTGAGTGTTCCAATCAATCCTGACGCGCTAAACTCCCCCTTAAAGCAAGGGGGAGGATTTCTCATCAAACAGTTCGGTCAGTTCCTGCATCATGGCGCCGCCCAGGTCTTCGGCGCCGGAGATGGTGACGGCCCGTCGGTAATAACGTTTAACGTCATGGCCGATGCCGATAGCGGTGAGTTCGACCTCGGAGCGGGTCTCGATCCATGATATGGCCTGACGCAGGTGGGCCTCCAGATAGACGCCGGCATTGGCCGACAGGGTGGCGTCATCGACCGGAGCGCCGTCGGAGATAACCATCAGGATGCGCCGCTGTTCGCGCCGCGCCAGCAGGCGGGAGTGCGCCCACAACAGGGCCTCGCCGTCGATGTTTTCCTTAAGCAGGCCTTCGCGCAGCATCAGCCCCAGGTTACGCCGCGTCCGCCGCCAGGGGGCGTCGGCGCTCTTGTAAATGATATGATAGAGATCGTTGAGGCGTCCGGGATGGTCCGGCTTGCCGTCGGCCACCCACTTTTCACGCGCATGACCGCCCTTCCAGGCCTGGGTGGTGAAGCCGAGAATTTCCACCTTGACGCCGCAACGCTCCAGGGTTCTCGCCAGAATATCGGCGCACATGGCGGCCACCGTTATCGGACGTCCGCGCATCGAGCCGGAGTTATCTATCAGCAGGCCGACCACAGTGTCACGAAAGTCGGTCTCGGCCTCCTGCTTGAAAGAAAGAGGATGAACCGGATCGACGATCACCCGCGCCAGCCTCGCCGAATCCAGCAAGCCCTCATCAAGGCCGAAATTCCATGATCTGGTTTGCTTGGCCAGCAGGCGGCGCTGAAGACGGTTGGCAAGCTGTCTTACCATTCCCGACAGATGGGAAAGCTGTTGGTCAAGCTGGGCGCGCAGTCTGGTAAGCTCCCGGCAGTCGCATATTTTGTCGGCGTTGATCACTTGATCAAAAGCGGTGGTGTAGGCGCGGTAAACAACTTGCGCCGAAGCGGCATTATCGGGACGGCGGGCATGGCCGGGATCGGCGGGCATGTCTTCGCCGGGCATGGGCGGCGCTTTTGCTTTGTCTACGTCCGTCCCGCCCAGGCCGCCGTCAACAGACTCCTGATCGGCGGTGGCGGCGTCCGGCTGATGATCCTCGTCATCACAACCGGCGTCTTGTTCGCTTTCGCCGTGATCCGAATCCGGGGCCTGATCCGCATCGGAAAGCTCCAGACGGGAGATCATCTCGGTCATGGTTCCGGCGAAAGCGTCCTGGTCGTCAATATAATCGGCCAGTCGGCCAAGCCCCTTGCCCATCCGCTCGGCCAGCCAGGGACGCCACGCCTCCATCATGGCGCCGGCCGAGGCCGGCGGCGGCAATCCGGTGAGAACTTCGCGCACCAGCAGGGCTACGGCGTCGGCGATGGGCGTCGCCTCGCGGTCGGCGATACCGGAGAAATCCCGGCAATGCTCCTCAAGACGCGCCCCCAGATTATCGGCGACTCCCGACAGACGGCGACCGCCCAAGGCTTCAAGACGCGCCTGCTCTGCGGCCTCGTAAACCTGACGGGCTTCGACGCCGGAAGGCATGAGGCGATGATGCGCATCTTCGTCATGATGGCGAAAGCGCACGGCCACGGCGTCGGCGGCGCCCCGCAGTCTGGTTACGTCATCTTTAACGATGGCGCGGCGCGGCGGCTCGGGCAAAAGCGCGGCGTTGCCGCCGAATATTCGATCCGGCGCCCTGGGCGCTCCGGCGACGCCGACCAACGCGGCGGCGGTGACGCGCTTGAGCAGTTCCGAGGGAGGCTCCGCCTGTGGCATGAGTTTGGACCCTAAAGCAGCGGCGCCTTGGCCACCGATTCCGGCAAATCGGCGCCGAAGCAGCGTTGGTAGTATTCGGCGATCACCGAACGCTCCAGCTCGTCGCACTTGTTGAGGAAGGTCAGGCGGAAGGCGAATTCCAGGTCGCCGAAGATTTCGCCGTTTTCGGCCCAGGTGATTATGGTGCGCGGCGACATCACGGTTGATATATCGCCGTTCATAAAGCCGGTGCGGGTCATGCCCGCCATTTCCACCATGGCGGCTACCGTCCTGCGGCCTTCCTTGTTATCGTAGGACGGCGCCTTGGCCAGCACGATCCTGATCTCGTCCTCGGGCGGCAGGTAATTGAGGGTGGCGACCACATTCCAGCGATCCATCTGGCCCTGGTTGATCTGCTGAACGCCGTGATAAAGACCTGTGGCGTCGCCCAGCCCGACCGTATTGGTGGTTGAAAACAGGCGAAATGAAGGATGAGGAGTCATCACCTTGTTCTGGTCAAGCAGGGTCAGCTTGCCGTTAGCCTCAAGGATGCGCTGGATGACGAACATCACGTCCGGCCTTCCGGCGTCGTATTCGTCAAAAACCAGGGCGACCGGGTTTTGTAGCGCCCAGGGCAGCATCCCCTCCTTGAACTCGGTAACCTGCTCGCCGTCGCGAATAACAATGGCGTCCCTGCCGATAAGGTCGATGCGGCTGATATGACTGTCCAGGTTAAGGCGGACGCACGGCCAGTTCAGCCGCGCCGCCACCTGCTCGATATGAGTTGACTTGCCGCTGCCGTGATAGCCCTGGATCATGACCCGGCGGTTATGGGCAAACCCGGCGAGGACGGCCAGCGTCGTGTCATGATCGAACTGATAGGCGCCGTCGATCTCCGGCACATGCTCCTCGGCCCTGCTGAAGGCCGGAGCCCGCATATCGCTGTCGATGCCGAACGTTTGACGCACGGAGACGGCAATATCGGGGACTTGCAGGGGAAACCCCGGTGAAGTTGTTTCGGCGACGCCTTGCATGATTATTCCTGATGCACTCTAAGATGGGCCATGACCGTCTTGTAGGCCTGGCTGATCTGTTTGAATTTTTCCTCGGACGCCTTATCGCCGCCGTTGGCGTCGGGGTGGTGGCGCTTGACCAGTTGCTTGTAGCGGGCCTTGACTGCGCCGGGAGTGATCGGCGGCAGCAGATCAAGAACCGCCATCGCCTTTCTCTCCGGCGCATCCGCCTCTTGAGTTTTGCCGCGCCTGTTCCCTGATCCGTCGCCGGAGCCGAAATCATTAAACGCGGCCTGTGGGTCGAAAGCGTAGATAAGCCTGGCGGCGCCCATCGGCCATGTCGGCCTTCGACCGACGGTGTCTTTGCGAATATCGGCCTCGACTTCTTCATCGGTCATGCCGTCGTAGTAGTTCCATGACTTGTTGTAGGCGCGGATATGTTCCATGCAGAACCAGTGGTAACTTCTCAGTTCCTCGCGGGAGCGCGGCGCCCGGAACTCGCCCGCTTCCCGGCAAGCCGGCCAGGCGCAGCGGCAGGGTTCGTTATCCGGCGTTTCGGCGCGCTTGATGTTATAATTGGATTTACTGTTCGCCATGACGTCAACTATGGTCTGTTAAGAGACGTTTTTCAAGCCGAAGGAGCATTGAATACAATGAGCGTTGCCGCCGCCATCAAGGAGAAACTGGATAAGGCCTTGTCGCCGTTGAGCATCGAGGTCAATGATGATTCAATCCGTCATGCCGGACATGCCGGCTCAAGGGCCGCCGGCGAGAGTCATTTCAGCCTGAAGATCGTTTCTTCAGCCTTCGCCGGAAAATCCCGCATCGAGCGTCAGCGGATGGTCTATGCCGCCCTCGCTGATGAGTTCGCCGCCGGACTTCACGCCCTGGCCATGAAGACATTAACGCCGGACGAAGCGGACTAAAGTCCGAACACCGTTTCCGTGCCGTTATCCCAGCCTTCCCACAAAAAATCATTTTCCTTGCCGTCGGCGATCAGGCGGAAGGCATAGCGGGCCTGTTCTTCGTAGAATTCGCAATAAGCGCCGATTTTATCCATGCCGCCGTTCATTTCGTGGGCTTCGGCGGGACACGGAGAGCCGCAAAAGTGACGGATGGCGCAGCGATTACATGGCGATATATCTTCCACCTTGCGCCCGGTTACATGTTTGAACTGCGGGCTTTCCAGGATTTTTTCAACCGGATCGGTGAACAGGTTGCCGCCGTTGAAGGCGGGCAAGCCGATGAACTCGCTGCACGGGAACATGCCGCCGTCGGGGGCCAGGGCGAAGAAACTGCGTCCGCCGCCGCAGGGCGAGATGTCGCACATCAAGCGGCGCGCCGTCGGGGCGATGATCGAGATCAGGATATTGGCGAAGTTGGCGACTATCATCTTGCGCCCGGTTTGCCGGTAAAGCTGATGGCTGCGCTCGACGGCGGCGATGAAGTGTTCTGCCGTTTCGGCGTCCCCGGCCTTGATGCCCCGCGCCCTCGGCAAGGTGCAGCGGATGACGTTCAGCATACAGGCGGGAACCTCGTGGCCGTGCAGGAAATCGACCATCTTGACCAGGTTCTTGACGTTCTCCCGGGTAATGGTGCAGATGACGTTAAAGCCGTCATAGCCGCGCAGGCGTTCAATGGCCTTGACCACCGCGTCGAAGGTTCCGGCGCCGCCCCAGGTCGAGCGCGTCCTGTCGGCGATGGATGCCTCGTGACCGTCCAGCGACAGGCCGATGCCGCAACCGTGGCCGGTCAGGAAATCAATGGACTCGCCGTCCAGCAAGGTGGCGTTGGTCTGCACGCCGAAGCGAAAGGTATCGGCGAAGGCCTCGATGCCGGCGAAAACCGCCTCGCGGTTGAGCATAGGCTCGGCCCCGTGAAAGATAACCTGGGGCAAGCGGCCTTCAGGCACCGTCTTCTTGAAGTAGGCCTTGAGCTTTTCCAGGGCCGCCATCACTTCGTCGCCGGTCATGTGGCGACCGTGCTTGCGCATGTCGCCGGGAATGTAGCAGTAGGTGCAGTCCAGATTGCAGCGCTCCGTCGGATTAAAATAAACCGCCGACGGCTTCAGGTTAAAGCGCAGCATCTCCATCTCATCGGCGAAACCGGCTGATTTTTTACGGTACTCGTCAAGCAGCGGACCGCCGGCCAGAGTCTCGGCCAGCCGATCTTTGGGCACTAATGACCAGAACGCCGTGTCCGGATCGACGACGCCGATATAGGTCTCGTGACCGATGTCGATGCACTGTAGGGCGGGACCGGCGCCGCTGTTGAAATAGCGGCCCGACGGCGACGCCTCCGCAGAACGCGGGGCGAGATCGGCTTGAGTCATTCAGACTTGCCGGCGGTCGGCTTTTTATCCATCAGGATGTAATGAGACAGGCCGGTGCCTTCGGCGTCACAGCTCTTGCGATAGGCGATAATATCTTTCGGGGACTTGTCGGTTTTGCCGTTGGCGGTCGCTTTATTCGCTTTGGTCATCAGTTTTCTCCCTGCACATTAAAAAAGGGCCTCGGTGAGCCGTAACGACTCACCGCAACCCTTTACCGTCGGATTGCCGGTCGTTCAATTGCCCCGTCAGGTCTCCGCGCCTGAATGAATAACCTCTCGCCGCATTACGGTCAAGCTTAAGGAGAACCAAGTTTCCATGTGAACGAGCGCTCGACAACGCCGCCCACGGTGCGAATTTTCAGCAACACCGTGGAGGGAACGGGAGCCGTCGGCTTGAATGTCAGAAGCCCTTGGCGGTGGTGGCCGCCGGGCGGGTCGCCATCCCAGGCCGCCGGCTTGTGCTCGCCCCCGGCAGAGTCAACCAGCACGGCGACGGCCAACATATCCTGATCCAATGCGACTGAATGCGTATCGAGGACCACTTGGAACTGCCAAAGTTTCGCCGATGCGGACAGCATCTGCGGCGTTACCTTGACCGTTACCCGCCCTTCCCTATTCTCCAGGGGCGTCAGCATCGCGTTTTGCGCCATGACGGAAGCGGGCAAGCTTAAGGATGCCGCGCCGATGAATGCCGTCAGCAGCAAACCCGCCGCCATCTGCGGATTGCCGAAGTCGGCATGAATAAAAGCCGCCAGTTGGCGTGCAATATAGACAATTCCGGCAAGATTGGCGGCCAGACCGAACCAGAACAGTTCGATCTGGTACTGACTGACCAGCGAAACCAGCCCGGCGGCGCCGAGCGCCGGCAGCAGATTGACCAGATAGTGCGTACAGCAAGACACCATGGCCGCGCCGGAGGTGGCGCCGGTGACGGCAACCACTTTCCCCGAATGGGCGGCATGCAGGGCGCGGCGAAGATAGACGTACAGACCTACCTGGATGCCGAACCCCACCGCAAGCGCGACGATGAACGGCCCAAAATCGCGGAACTGGTCAAGGGTGAACGACCATCCCGAGACCAGGGTCAACAGACCGAAATAAAGGATCAGCAGCGCGGCTGTTCCCGATAAACCGACGCCCGCCGCCGCCCCGAACGACATCCATGTGAATTGCCCGGACGCCGATATCCGCTTGTCGCAACACGAATGTCCCTCGGATTTCAGGCCGGATGCGCCGCCGGCCGCACGAAAGTAGGCCGGATCGGCCAGAAAACGGTCACGACAGCCCAAGGAGCAGAAATAAATCTGCTCTCCCTCGAACTCAATGCCGGCCGCCGCCGCCGCCGGAGTCACTTGCATCTTGCAAACCGGGTCCACAGGCATGGGAAACTCCTTGATAAATGGTTGCAGGCGAAGGCATCATTTCATTCCCCCGATATGGGGGATGAAGGCGGGGACTTGAGCGACGTAATCGGCGTAACGCACGGGGAAGCGGTCTCGGGCTTCGCGCTCCTCGGTTCTTGCCAGACGGACATACATGACGACCAGCACAGGGAACATCAGCAGCGTCAGCAGGGTCGGCCATTGCAACAGGAAGCCCAGCAGCACGGCGATGAACCCCATATACTGGGGATGACGGATCACGGCGTAAGGGCCTGTGACCGCCGGCTCACCCCCGGCTTGGGCGGCATGCAGCACATGCCACGCCCTGGCAATGATGATGAATCCGGCGACGATAAGCAGGTTGCTGAGGATGTGCAGCGGGCTGAAGTGAGGGTCACCCTCAAGCCCGAACAGGGTTGACCACAAATGGCCGGCGTCATGGCCGAAGGGATCGAGCGCCGGATAACGGTCGCCCAGCCAACCCGACAGCAGGTATATAGTCAGCGGAAAACCGTACATCTCGGCGAAGAGGGCCACCACGAAGGCTGAAAAGGCGCCGAGCGAACGCCAGTCGCGGACATCCTTCGGGCGGCTGAAGCTGGCGGCGAACAGAATGAACACAGCCGAGTTAACGATAACGAGCAGCCACAAACCGTAGGCGGGAGCGGCGTCGGTCATCGCCGTCACTCCTTCTTGTCGGCAGAGCCGTGGCCGCCGTGGCCGTGACCGCCATGCATGAAGAAATGCATGCCGATGCAAATCAACAACGGCAACAACAGCGGCAACGCTCCCGCCAGATGCGCCCAGTGCTCAAAAACCAGCAATACGCCGGCAAAAGCGAGGAACGCCAGCAGAGCGACGCCGGTCCTGGAACGCCAGAAAGGAGCGTCATGAGAGCAACCGACCACGCCGGGCCTCCATATCTTAAAGACCATTCAATCATCGTCGCGTAAGCCGAATCATACCCGGAAATGTAAAAAATTGCGACAGAATTACGGGACAATCAATCTATGAGCAATTGACAGGCCTCGTCCGCTCCGACTAAGGTTCCGGCCATGGTGTTTCGATTAAGTCTTCGCCGGTGCGCATACGCCTTGACGGCGATGTTGGTAATCGCCGCCCTGGCCGGAGCGGGGAGCGCGCATGCCCGCCACTTGAGCGGCGCGGCTGATATCATTCCCGTTGACCGGCATCATGAACAGCACGCCCCCCTGAACACTCAGGCCCCCGACGGGACAATTTCGTCATCCGGCTACGCCCTGGTCTGTTGCCCCGCTCCATTACCGGACGGGGCGACGCCGGCGGCGAGCGTCAAGACTCACCCCCCGCTGCGCCTTATGCCGGGCGAGTCCCGCCCGCTTTCGGGCCGCACCCTTATCCCCGATCCCGCTCCGCCCCGAATCATCGTCTGAATTCCTTACCCCTCGGGAGGCCTATTCGTCCCGGGGAGTCTTATTCATCAACGACGATATTGGAGCAAAAGCGATGACACGTGAGCATGATCACGCCCGAAACCTGTCCACGCGACGGGGCTTCGTAGTGGCGGCAAGCCTTGGAATACTGGGCCTTTACGGCGTCTGGACGGCCCTGGGAGCGACGAAAAGCAAAACAAAAACGAATCCGGATGAGCATGGCGGCCACGGGGCGCCCCAACCGGAAGCCCAACCGGAAGCCATGAACGGTCATGGCGGCCACGGGGCGCCGGTCCAGGGACCGACGCCTGACGAATTCCGCCGACTTGTAAAGACCCATGCCGAACGCTGGAAACAGGCGGACGGCAGCGTGTTCCCCGGCTTTTCACCCGAACCAGCCGTCCTCGACCCCCACGCCGGACACGGCATGTCGGCAACGCATAACATGCCTTCCATGCCGCAAGGCCAGACGACGCACGATATGCACGGCGCGGTCGCTGAGGCCGATGACGGGGCCAAGGTCTACCTGATGGCCTATCAATGGGGATTCGATCCCGCGTGGCTGAAGCTGGAAATGGGGAAAAGCTACCGTTTCAGCATGATGGCGCTCGACGTCAGCCACGGCGCCTCGATTCAAGTAGGAAAAGGCAGTCTGATCAACCGTCTGCGTCCGGGCGCAGTGGCGGAGCGCGACATAACCTTCACCGAAAGAGGTTCGCATCTTGTCTATTGCACGGTCTATTGCGGCGCTTACCACGACCGCACCATGACCGCCCGCATCGACGTGGTTTGAGGGAGGCGACAATGACAATCAAACATCAAGACATCTCCCTCGGCGAGGCGATGGAAGCGATCGCCCCGCGTGACCGGCATTTGATCCGTGCCCTGTTCACGCTGTCTCTGGCCGCCTTGTTTTTAGGCCTGTTCATGGGACTATGGGCAGCCATGGCGCGCAACGGCATTGCCCGGCCCGAACTCCCCGAAACCGGCTATCGGGTGCTGACCATGCACGGGGTGGCGGTGTTCTTTCACTGGCTGTCGCTGGCGCAGGGAGCGCTGCTTCTGGTGCTGGCGGCCAAAGAACGCCGGGCGCCGCTGGCGCTTAACGGACTGGGCTGGGCCGGGGGGGCTTTGATGCTGATCGCCTTTGCCCTTCAGGCGACGGGAACGCTGTCGGGAACGCCGCTGCTTTATGACGGCTCCCCGGAATTGGCGGGCGAGGAACGCTTGGGCGCCTTTCTCTTCTATCTCGGTTATCTGGTGCAGGCGCTCGGACTGGCGGCGCTGACCATGCCCGCCATCGCCACCCTGATGGCGGCGAAACGAAGCCGGGGCGGGGAGTGGTCGGGTCCGGGGTTCGGAGCCGTACTCTGGGGCGGACTGGTGCTGGTAAGCGCGGCAACGCTCGCCAACGCCTTTCTGCCGGCGGCGCTGTGGGCGGCGGGATGGGAAGAGTTCCCCGCCGATCATGTCACGCTGTGGCATGTGCTGTTTCACAACATGCACTATCTGCCGCTGCTGGGCGCCATGCTCGCCTGGACCCTGCTGTTGCCCGAGATTTCGGGGGCGCGTTCGGTGTTCGGCAGCAATTTCTCGAAGATCGTCTTCACGCTCTATCTGGTCTTCGTGCCGCCGACCTCGCTCTATCACATGTTCCTGGAGCCGGGTCTTGATCCTCTGGTGCTGGTGCTGGGATCGCTCCTGTCGCTGTTCATAGGCGTTCCCACCATCGCCGCCTTTCTGGTGACGACGGCATCGCTGGAGGCGCATGCGCGGGCCAAGGGAGCAAAAGGATGGTTCGGCTGGATACGCAGCCTCGACTGGAGCGATCCGGCCACGAACGCGCTGGGAGCGGCGGTGGTGAACCTCGCCCTGGGCGGCATTCTGGCCTTCGTCCTGATCCAGGAGAAACTGGCCGGCCTGCTGTCGGACACCTTCTTCGTCCCCGGCGCTTTCCACTTTATTACTCTGGGGGTGGTGACGATGACGCTGCTGGCGGTCATGCTGCGCCTGCTTCCGCATCTGACGGGTCAGAACGCCCCGGCGCCGAAGTTGCTTTCCCGCCTGCCCTGGCTGATCACGGCGGGCCTGCTGCTGTTCGGACTCGCCGGCGCGGCGGCGGGGGCGCAGGGTATGCCCAGGCGGGTGCTCGATGCCGGCTATGAAGGCGCCGCGCCCGTTGCCTGGACGATGCTGTCCCAGATCATCGGCGCGGGAGCGGCGGTAATGGCCGTCGGCCTTGTGCTTCTGACTCTCGGGGCGGCGCTGCCGCTTGTGGGCCTGGGCCGCAAAGCCATAAGGGCGAAAACGGCGCTTGCTCCGGCGCCTGAGCCTCTGGCGCTCCGGCAAGCGGCATGGGGCGGCTCGACCTCGGTGGCGTTTCTTCTTTTCCTGATGGGAGCCGCCACCTGGGCGGCGTTTACGCTGATGACGTCGCTGCCGGTGATCGCCGGCGGCGCCGCCGGTCATTGAGGAGGACCAAGGTATGAGTAACGATATCAAGCTGTTGGTGCTGGTAGCGGTCGTCTGGCTGTTATTGGCTCTGGCCTATGCCCTGGTTCCCATGCTGAATATGCCGGGCGGCGCGTTGGCCTGGGGTTCGGGCGCGGCTCTGTTTATGCTCCTGGCCTTTTGGGCCGGGAAGGCGGAAAGGGCCGGGAAAATGTAACCAATAGTTCTGGGAATGCCGCAGGCGATTGAATCCGGTCACAAACCGCTAATCGTCTTGCGGCATTCAGGGAATCCCTTATTCTTAAGGCCATGTCGGCAAAAGCAACCTGGCTTTTCGTGTTCGTGGCGCTTTATTGGGCCTACTGCGTCTTCTGGGGCATCAAGTGCGCCCGGACGGCCAAGACGGCTGCCGATTACTTCATTTCGGGCCGTCAAACCCCGACGTGGGCATTCGTCCTCGCGGCCACCGCCATATCGTTCTCAGGATGGGTCTTTATAGATCATCCGGGGATGATTTACCGCGACGGGTTCCCCTATGCCTACGCCTCGTTCTGCGCCATAGCCATCCCGTTTACCGGCGTCCTTTTCTTTAAGCGCCAATGGATGCTGGGCAAACGCTTCGGCTATGTGACGCCGGGCGAGATGCTGGCGGACTATTTCCGGGGCGATGCCGTCCGCATCCTGACGGTAGGCGTGGCCCTGTTGTTTTCAATCCCCTGTCTCGGCGTGTTGTTGCGGGCGTCCGGCCTGCTGTTCAACGTGCTTACCGACGGTCTCATCAGCGCCAAC
Organism: Rhodospirillales bacterium RIFCSPLOWO2_02_FULL_58_16; assembly: GCA_001830425.1. Taxonomy (NCBI): domain Bacteria; kingdom Pseudomonadati; phylum Pseudomonadota; class Alphaproteobacteria; order Rhodospirillales; species Rhodospirillales bacterium RIFCSPLOWO2_02_FULL_58_16. The sequence continues at coordinate 67,396 of MIAA01000026.1, read as the reverse complement.
GTCGGCATGTGGGCGCTTTCGGTTTCCGTTATAATCTATGTGGTCCTGGGGGGACTAAGAGCCGTAACCTATGTGGGCGCTTTGCAATGCGTCCTGCTCGGCCTCGGCGTCATAATCATCGGCATGATCGCCCTTGACCATATCGGAGGATGGAACGCCCTGCAGAACGGCCTTGCCGGACTCGCCGCGTCCGATCTCGGCAAATGGGGCGCGACCAAGGGCCTCGGCGGCGGCGACTATAACGCCTACTTCGCCATGCCCGGCGTGATCCAGTTCACCGCCGGACTGGGCAAGGAGACGCCGACAGGCGGCCTGTGGACGGGCGTCATGGGCTTGACCTTCCTGTTCGCGCTGATGGGCGTCCAGTCGTCCCCGGCGTTCACCATGTGGGCCTTCTCCGGCAACAATCCCAAGCCGTTCGCTCCTCAGCAGGTATGGGCGTCTTCCTTCGGCATCGGCTTTATCCTGTTCCTGTTCGCCGCCGTCCAGGGCATAGGGGCGCATCTTCTGGGCGCCGACGCCGCCGTGACGGAAGCCGGCCTTGCCCTCGGCAACGCACTGCCTGACCTGACCGCCGACAAGCATGGCGCTCTGGTCGCTCATTACATCAACTCCGTCGGTAAAAGTTCCCTGTGGCTGGTCGGCCTGCTGGCGGTCTGCGCCCTGGCGGCCCTCCAGGCGGCGAGCGCCTCCCATATGTCAACGACCGGCGGCATATTGACCCGCGATCTGTACAAACGCTACCTCAGCCCGACCGCTTCACATAAAGCCCAAAAGCTGTTCGGGCGCATCAGCGTTATCCTTATCGCGGCATCGGCGCTGACGACGGCGGCCTGTTTTACCGACAATCCGGTTTTTCTCGGCGGCATGGCGGCGGCTTTCGGCTTGCAGATGTGGCCGTCACTGGCGGCGGCGACCTATTTCCCGCAGCTCACCCGGCAGGGGGTGACGCTGGGCCTGATTGCCGGCATCCTCGGCGTTATCTTTACCGAATCGCTCGGCGTTTCGATTGCCGGCTTTTTCGGCGTCGATTTGGCCTGGGGCCGTTGGCCATGGACCGTTCATTCGGCGGTTTGGGGCATAATCATGAATCTGGCCGTCTGTCTGCCCGTCTCGGCGATGACCCAAAATAACAGCGAGCGCGCTCACCGCATGAAGTTCCATAACTTCCTGGCCGAAAATGCCGGTCTTCCCGCCGAGAAGCATGGCCTGAAGCCCATTGCCTGGATCATCACCCTCGGATGGTTGTTCTTCGGCGTCGGCCCCGGCGCCGTCATCGGCAACGATATCTTCGGATCGCCGAACGCCGGCGCCGTCAAGGCGTGGACTTTCGGCATGCCGTCGATCTGGGCCTGGCAGATTGTATTCTGGATTCTGGGAGTGGGAATGATGTGGTTTCTGGCCTACAAAATGGAAATGTCAACCATGCCCCGGAAGAAGGTCGAAGCCTTGGGCGAGGACATCGGGTTATAAACAACTGTTTGCAACAAGCCTCAGGAGGGAAAATGTCCGACAATCTGTTGTTTCCGGTTTCAGACGCTTTGGCCAAATCGGCGTGGGCGGATAACGGCAAGTACCTTGACATGTACAAGCAGTCGATTGATGACGGCGAAAAATTCTGGGGTGAGCAAGGCAAGCGCATCGACTGGATCAAGCCCTACGCCAAGGTCAAGGACGTCAGCTTCCAGGCCCCGGACGTCCATATCAAGTGGTTTTACGACGGCTCCCTCAACGCCTCCGCCAACTGCCTCGACCGCCATCTGAAGAGCCGGGGCGATCAGACCGCCATCCTGTGGGAGGGAGACAACCCGAACGAGTCCAGGACGATCACCTACCGTGAGCTTCACGAGCAGGTATGCCGTCTGGCCAACGCCCTGAAGAACGAGGGGATCAAAAAAGGCGACGTGGTCACCATCTACATGCCGATGATCCCCGAGGCGGCGGTCGCCATGCTGGCTTGCGCCCGCATCGGCGCCGTTCATTCGGTGGTGTTCGGAGGCTTCTCGCCGACGGCGTTGGCCGGGCGCATCAAAGATTGCGATTCCAACTGCCTGATCACGGCCGACGAGGGAATGCGCGGCGGCAAGCCGGTTCACTTGAAAGCCAATGCCGACGAGGCGCTGAAAACATGCCCGACAGTCAACAAGGTATTCGTCGTCAGCCGCACCAAGACCGCCGTCAACTGGGTAAAAGGCCGCGACGTGCGCTACTACAAGGCCTGTTCCGAGGCCTCGCCCGACTGTCCGCCGGAAGAAATGAACGCCGAGGACCCGCTGTTCATTCTTTACACCTCCGGCTCCACCGGCAAGCCCAAGGGAGTTATCCACACTACCGGCGGCTATATGGTTTATGTCTCGATCACCCACCAATACATATTCGACTATAAGGACGGCGAAGTATTCTGGTGCACCGCCGACGTCGGCTGGGTGACCGGACACAGTTACATCGTCTACGGGCCGCTGGCCAACGGCGCCATAACCCTGATGTTCGAGGGCATCCCCACCTATCCCGACGCCTCCCGCTTCTGGCAGGTGTGCGACAAGCACTCGGTCAACATTTTCTATACCGCGCCGACGGCGATTCGCGCCCTGATGCGCGAGGGCGACGGGCCGGTCAAGAAAACCGGGCGCAAGTCGCTTCGCATCCTCGGCACGGTCGGCGAGCCGATCAATCCTGAGGCGTGGCTGTGGTATCATCGGGTCGTCGGCGACGAGCGCTGTCCGATCGTCGATACCTGGTGGCAGACCGAGACCGGCGGCATTTTAATAACGCCGCTGCCCGGCGCCATGGCGCTCAAGCCGGGTTCGGCTACCCTCCCCTTCTTCGGCGTCAAGCCTCAGCTCGTCGATAGCGAAGGCAAAGAGCTGAAAGGCGCGGCATCGGGCAACTTGTGCCTTACCGACGCCTGGCCGGGAATGATGCGCACCGTATTCCGCGACCATGACCGCTTCGTGCAGACCTATTTCTCCACTTATCCCGGCCGCTATTTTACCGGCGACGGCTGTCGGCGCGACGAAGACGGCTATTACTGGATCACGGGCCGGGTCGATGACGTGATCAACGTCTCCGGTCACCGCATAGGCACGGCGGAAGTGGAAAGCGCCCTGGTCGCCCATCCCAAGGTGGCCGAGGCGGCGGTGGTCGGCGCTCACCACGACATCAAAGGCCAGGGCATCTACGCCTACGTCACCCTTAACCTCGGCGAGGAACCTTCCGACGCATTGCTCAAAGAACTCGGCAATTGGGTAAGGAAAGAAATCGGTCCCATCGCCAAGCCCGACTGGCTGCAATGGGCGCCGAGCCTGCCCAAGACCCGCTCCGGCAAAATCATGCGCCGCATCCTGCGCAAAATCGCCGAAAACGACTACGCCAATCTGGGCGACATCTCAACCCTGGCCGACCCCACCGTGGTCGAAAGCCTGATCGAAAACCGGAAGAACAGATAAAATCAAGGGCCACCTCCCCCGTAAGGAGGGGCCGGGGGAGGTTTATCGCGCCGTCTCGATTTGCGAGACGTCCCTGACGGCGCCCTTGTCGGCGCTGGTGGTCATGGCGGCGTAGGCGCGTAGCGCCGATGAGACCTGACGGTTGCGGCCCTCTGCTTTCCAGGCGGAGATTCCCTTGTTCTCCATTTCCCGGCGGCGCCTGTCCAGCTCGGCTTGAGCGAGGGCGACGTTGATCGAACGGCCCGGAATGTCGATCTCTATCCTGTCGCCGGTTTCGATCAGGCCGATGGCGCCTCCGGCGGCGGCTTCCGGCGATACATGGCCGACGGCCAGGCCGGAAGTGCCTCCCGAAAAACGGCCGTCGGTAACCAGGGCGCAGACTTTGCCGAGGCCCATGGATTTCAGATAGCTGGTCGGATAAAGCATCTCCTGCATGCCGGGACCGCCCTTGGGGCCTTCGTAGCGAACGATGACCACGTCGCCTTTTTTGACGCCGCCGCCGAGTATCATGCTGACCGCTTGTTCCTGACTTTCGCAGATGACGGCGGGGCCGGAGAACTTGAGGTTGCCGGCGTCCACCCCCGCCGTTTTGACGATGCAGCCGTCCTCGGCGATGTTGCCGTAAAGCACGGCGAGGCCGCCGTCGACGCTGTAGGCGTGGCCGACATTGCGGATACACCCTTGTTCCCGGTCAAGGTCGAGGTCGGGATAACGTTTTTCCTGGCTGAAGGCTTGTTGGGTCGGCTTGCCGCCGGCGGCGGCGCGGTAAAATCGACGTACGCTTTCTTCCCGGCAGCGGCCCACGTCCCAGGCGTTTAGAGCCTCGGCGATGGTCGGCGCGTAAACGGTGGGAACGTCGCGGTGGATCAGGCCGGCCCGGTCCAACTCGCCGAGGATAGCCATGATGCCGCCGGCGCGATGCACGTCCTCCAGATGGTAGTGGGAACTGGGGGCCACCTTGCACAGATTGGGCGTCTTCCTCGACAGGCGATCCATGTCGGCCATGGTGAAATCGACATTCCCCTCATTGGCGATGGCCAGCAGGTGCAGCACCGTGTTGGTGGAGCCGCCCATGGCGATATCGACGGTCATGGCGTTCTCGAAGGCCTTGAACGAGGCGACGGAGCGCGGCAGCGCCGAGTCATCGCCGCCGTCATAGTAGCGTCTGGCGATGTCAACGACGGTATGGCCGGCCTTGACAAACAGTTCGCGCCGGTCGGCATGGGTGGCCAGCAGGGTGCCGTTGCCGGGCAAGGCCATGCCGATGGCTTCGGCCAGACAGTTCATCGAGTTGGCGGTGAACATGCCGGAGCATGATCCGCAGGTGGGACAGGCGGAGCGTTCATACTCCAGCGCCGATTTATCGTCGGCGTCAGGGTCGGCGCCCCGGACCATGGCGTCGATCAGGTCAATCGGGGTTTCCTTGCCGTTTATGGTTATCTTGCCGGCCTCCATGGGACCGCCCGAGACCATCACCGTCGGAATATTGAGGCGCATCGCCGCCATCAACATGCCAGGCGTGATCTTGTCGCAATTGGTGATGCAAACCATGGCGTCGGCGCAATGGCCGTTGACCATGTATTCCACCGAATCGGCGATCAGGTCGCGGGACGGCAACGAATACAACATGCCGCCGTGGCCCATGGCGATGCCGTCGTCGATGGCGATGGTGTTGAACTCCTTGGCGACGCCGCCGGCGAAAGTAATGGCCTCGGCCACCAGTTGCCCCATGTCCTTGAGATGCACATGCCCCGGCACGAACTGGGTAAAGGAATTGACGACGGCGATAATCGGCCTGCCGAAATCACTGTCCTTCATGCCGGTGGCCCGCCACAGGCTGCGTGCGCCGGCCATGTTGCGCCCGTGGGTGGATGTTCTGGAGCGATATTCCGGCATCAGGCGCTCACTTTTCTTTGATATTTTCCCGGCGCTGTTCGATCTTGTCCCGGCGGTCTTCCATGCGTTCTTGGGTGTTTTCCCGGCGCTGTTCGATCTTGTCCCGGCGGTCGTCCATGCGCTCTTGGACGTTTTCCCGGCGCTGTTCGATCTTGTCTTGGCGGTCGCCCATGCGCTCTTGGACGTTTTCCCGGCGTTGTTCGATCTTGTCTCGACGATCACCCATGCGCTCTTGGACGTTTTCCCGGCGCTGTTCGATTTTATCTTGGCGGTTGCCCGCACGCCCTTCGGCCTTATCTTGGCGGTTGCCCGCACGCCCTTTGACGTTGTCTTTGCGGCCCTCAGGACGTTTTTGCGCTAATTGCAGTCGATTATCATGGGTATCTTGTCGCGCTTCCTGTTGATTCGACGGGTATGCAGCGGCAATTCCTTGAAAGGAAAAGAAAATAGCAAAAACAGCTATCAACATTGATGTTATTTTCATGGCGGCTTCCTTTGGTTTTGAATCGGCCTTCATACTTACCTCTTAACACAAAAAAAATAAAGTCCCCCGCGCTGCAATGCGGCGTTGAGTTCCTCGGCTACTTTTATTTCAGGCGGCGAGTTCCCATATTAATCGTACGGAGTGTTTATTTATCGATGAAAGGAGGATGTCATGACTCGGTATAAGAAAGAATTTCTGTCCGTTCTGACCCTCGTGCTGTCGGCGTTGCCGACGGTTGCGTCGGCGCAAGTTCAGGTGTTGATGGATTGCGGCGACCGCAACAAGGGCATAGCGGAACTGAAGAATAGGTTTGCCGAGGAACCTGTGTCCATGGGGTTGTCTTCCGGCGGCGAGGTGATTGAAGTGTTCAAATCGGATACCGGAACCTTTTCAATCATCATAACGCGGCCCGACGGCGTCAGTTGTCTTTTGCTGTCCGGCGAGAACTGGGAGCAACTGCCGGTGCGGCCCGTCGGCGGCGCTGCTCTCTAGTCCGCCGTGAAGGCCTGAATCCCGGTCTGGGCGCGGCCGAGGATCAAGGCGTGGATGTCGTGAGTGCCCTCGTAGGTGTTGACGCTTTCCAGGTTCATCAGATGGCGGATGACGTGGAAGTGGTCGGCGATGCCGTTGGCGCCGTGCATATCGCGGCTCATGCGGGCGATGTCGAGCGCCTTGCCGCAGGAATTGCGCTTGATCAGTGAAACGGCCTCGGGGGCGCATACGCCGTCATCCAGCATCCGGCCCACCCTCAGACAGGCTTGCAGGCCGATGGCGATTTCCGTCTGCATGTCGGCCAGTTTCTTCTGGATCAACTGGTTGGCGGCCAGCGGTCGGCCGAATTGTTTGCGCTCCATGGTGTAGTTGCGGGCGGCGAGCCAGCACGACTCGGCGGCTCCCAGCGCTCCCCAGGCGATGCCGTAGCGGGCCTTGTTGAGACAGCCGAAAGGTCCGGCCAAGCCCTCGGCGCCGGGCAGGATATGGTCATCGGGCGCGAAGACATCGTTCATGACGATCTCGCCGGTGATCGAGGCGCGCAGCGAAAACTTGCCTTTGATCGTGGGGGTGGTCAGCCCCTTCATGCCGCTCTCCAGAATGAAGCCGCGAATGACGCCGTCAAGTTTGGCCCAGATTATCATCACGTCGGCGATGGGGGCGTTGGTGATCCACATCTTGGCGCCGTTGAGGCGGTAGCCGCCGGCGGTCTTTTCTACCTTGCAGATCATTGATCCGGGGTCTGAGCCGTGGTCCGGCTCGGTCAGGCCGAAGCAGCCCACCCATTCACCGGCGGCCAGCCTGGGCAGATATTTCAGGCGTTGTTCCTCGGTTCCGTAGGCATAGATCGGATGCATGACCAGCGACGACTGGACGCTCATCGCCGAGCGATAGCTGGAATCGACGGCCTCGATCTCACGCGCCGCCAGCCCGTAGCACACATGATTGACCCCGGCGCCGCCGTATTTTTCGGGCAGGGTCGCGCCGAGAAGTCCCAGCCCGCCCATCTCGGTCATGATCGCCCGATCAAAACGCTCGTCGCGGTTATCCTGAACGATGCGCGGCATCAGCCTGGAGCGGGCGTAGTTGCGGGCGGCGTCGCGCACCAGCCGTTCCTCTTCCCGCAACTGGGTCTCCAGCAGGAACGGATCGTCCCATGAGAAAGGCGCAACCGAGGTCATCTAAGTCATTCTCCGGCGTCGGCGCGGATATTGAGCCACAAATTTCCCAATGGGTAGTTCTCTACGCTTTAGATTGTAAAACGGCTCCCGAATTTCCAACGCATTGACTGACGGAAATGCCGTTTTATTAACCACAGAGGCACAGAGGAAGATAGAGAAGAAAAAAGAAAAAGCAGAAGAAAAACTTCTCCTGATCTTCTCTGCGCCTCTGTGTCTCTGCGGTCAATCCGATCTATTCACGGTCCAGGCGTTGAACTATAAGGCTTCGCCTCCCACTCCCGCGCCAGCTTTTGCGCCTCGGCTATCTGGGCCGGGGTCATGAGTTCGGCGACCTTATCGCGGTTTTCGACGGCAACTTCATTCCCCTGAGTAGCCGCAAGGTTGAACCACATATGGGCCATGATATAATCCTGCGTTACGCCCCGGCCCTCATTGTACATATCCCCGAGGGTGATCTGGGCGAAGGCGTCGCCCTGGTCGGCGGCCAAGCTATACCACTTCACAGCTTCCTTGTGGTCCCGCGTCACGCCTCGGCCCTCGGTGTACATATCCCCGAGGGTGATCTGGGCGAAGGCGTCGCCCTGGTCGGCGGCCAAGCGAAACCACTTCGCCGCTTCCTTGTGGTCCTGCGTCACGCCTCGGCCCTTGTCGTACATACACCCGAGGTCGAACTGGTCGTAGGTGTCGCTCTGATCGGTGATCAGGCGAAACCACTTCATCGCTTCCTTGTGGTCCCGCGCCACGCCCCGGCCCTCGGCATACATACGCCCGAGGGTCTTCTGGGCGGAGGCGTTACCCTAGTCGGCGGCCAAGCGAAACCACTTCACCGCTTCCTTGTAGTCCTGCGTCACGCACCGGCCCTCGGCGTACATATCCCCGAGGTCGAACTGGGCGGCGGCGGCATCGCCCTGGTCGGTGATCAAGCGAAACCACTTCGCCGCTTCCTTGTGGTCCTGCGTTACGCCCCGGCCCTCGGTGTACATATCCCCGAGCATGAGCTGGGCGGCGGCGTCGCCCTGGTCGGCGGCCAAGCGAAACCACTTCATCGCTTCCTTGTAGTCCTGCGTCACGTCCCGGCCCTCGGCGTACATGACCCCGAGGTCGAACTGGGCATAGGCGTTACCCTGGTCGGCGGCCAAGCGAAACCACTTCATCGCTTCCTTGTAGTCCTGCGTCACGTCCCGGCCCTCGGCGTACATACGCCCGAGGTCGAACTGGGCATAGGCGTTACCCTGGTCGGCGGCCAAGCGGTACCACTTCTCCGCTTCCTTGTGGTCCTGCGTCACGCCTCGGCCCTCGGCGTATATATCCCTAAGGATGAACTGGGCCGAGGTGTCGCCCTGGTCGGCGGCCAAGCGATACCACTTCACCGCTTCCTTGTAGTCCTGCGTCACGCCCCGGCCCTCGGTGTACATATCCCCGAGGTCGAACTGAGCGGCGGCATCGCCCTGCTCGGCGATCAGGCGAAGCGCTATTTCATAATCCTGCCTATCGTGTTTCATAAATCCTGCCTACCGTATGCGGCAACCCCATCCTCAAAAGGCCCCGCCGCACTTGTCGCCGCACCGCCCACGGCCAGAACCATGCCTATCAGTCCGACTCTCAAAGCGCTACGCATTGGTCGCCCCCTATGACTGGTATGTCGTAATTGCCTTCCACTGTGAGTTTACGCTGACACAAATACAACGTTTCCGTCAAGTTCGGCGCGGATTTACCTTGCCGGACATGCTGTTAAGCGCGTCAGGATTGATGAGAATCACTCAAAGCCACGTTGGGCCGCGCCTCACCGTCATTGCGAGGAGGCGAAGCCGACGAAGCAATCCAGTCCCCGCGTCGCCGCCATATGGATTGCTTCCCGCGTCGCTGACGCTCGCGGTCGCAATGACGGTAATTTGTAACGCAGGTGATCCTGATCAATCCTGACACGCTGTCAGGCCGCATTACGCACAACTTCAAGCACCGCAACGGGATTGCGCTCGATCACCGCCAGCAGCACCCGCGCAGCTCCTTCCGGTTGCCGCCGGCCTTGTTCCCAGTTGCGGACGGTATCAAGGCTGACGCCGAAATTGCGGGCAAAGTCTTTCTGGGTCATGCCCAGCTTCCTGCGCGCCGACTTAACGTCCACCTTCGGTACTTTTACCACATGAGCAATGCCGCGACCGGCATCGCCGCGCACATAAGCCAAGGCGTCCTGAATGCCGCGCAAGATGCTTGCTTCCGTCTTGTTCAGTTTTTTTTCAGTCATCGCTTTCGACCCTTGTAGGCTTGAACGATCAACCACGGCGTGCGGCGCATTTTCACCCATGTCGCAGCATATCACATAAATCTGTCAGGAACCAGCCGAAAATAGTTCAATGGACGACAGTGAGCGTAAACGGCGGTTGGCTTTGGCGCGGCGTGATCATACCATGGAATTCAGCAAAAGACCTCAAGCAGGAGCATCTCAATGACCAAACTGCCCGTTTTGGACGGCCCCGGCCTGGGGCCGGTCGGCGGCGGGGCGCCCGGCAAGCTGGTGATCTTCGTCCACGGCCTCGGCGCCGACGGCAACGATCTGATCGGACTGGCTCCTTACTTTCAGAAGATTTTGCCCGACGCCCTGTTTATCTCTCCTAACGCCCCCTATTCCTTCGACATGGCGCCGACCGGCTATCAGTGGTTTTCGCTCAACGACTTCGGTCCTGAAAACCGCCTCAAGGGAACCCGGTCATCAGCCCCCATTCTCGACGCTTTTATCGACGCCCAGCTTAAAAAATATAATTTAAGCGAGGACAAGTTGGCGCTGATCGGCTTTTCCCAGGGGACAACCATGTCCCTTTACGTCGGCTTGCGCCGCGCCAAGCGGTTGGCCGGCATCCTCGGCTATTCCGGGCTGCTGGTGGGCGGAGAATCGCCGGAGAACGAGATCAAGTCCCGGCCTCCGGTTCTGCTTGTTCACGGCGACAGAGACCAGATTATCCCCGTTCAGGCGTTGGCGGAGGCGGTGGACGGTCTTGCCGCCGTCGGGATAAAGGCGGCGTCTCATGTCTGTCGCGGCCTGGGCCACGGCATCGACGACGAAGGCCTGCGCCTGGGCATGGAATTCATCGCCGAAATCTTCGACATCGCCCTCTAATCCAGAGTCTCGCGGTAGCGCTTCATCGCCAGCACTCCCGCCGCCGCCAGGATGATGAACAAGGCGCCGACTTCCGGGGCGACTTCGGCGACGCCGTTGCCCTTGAGCATGATGCCGCGAACGATGCGCAGGAAGTGGGTAAGCGGCAAGACCTCGCCCAATGTCTGCGCCCAGCCCGGCATGCCGCGATAGGGAAACATGAACCCGGAAAGAAGGATGCTGGGCAGGAAATAGAAGAAACTCATCTGCATGGCTTGAAGCTGGTTCCCGGCGATGGTCGAGAAGGTGAACCCGAACGCCAGATTGGCGGCGATGAAGACGACGATGCACATCGTCAGCAGGAACAGGCTTCCCACCATCGGCACGCCGAAAATGACCTTGGCGGCGAGCAGGATCAAGGCTACCTGGACATAGCCGATGACGATGTAGGGTACAATCTTGCCTATCATCACCTCGATGGGGCGAAGCGGCATGACCAGCAGGTTCTCCATGGTGCCGCGCTCACGTTCCCGCGTCACGGCGATCGAGGTCATCACCGTCATGGTCATGGTGAGCACGACCCCCATCAGGCCGGGGACGATGTTGAACTGCGAGACGCCTTCCTGGTTGTAGCGGCGATGCACTCTCAGTTCGAACGGCGGCGGCCCGGACTTGAGGTCGGCGAGAGCGCCCTTGAGGTCGCGGTCGAGCGCGTTGTGCGCCAGCATCTGCAAGGCGGCAAGCGCATTCGAGGTGGCCGCCGGATCGGTGGCGTCGGCTTCCACCAGCAGCGGCGGGCGGTCGCCACGGGCGACATCGCGGGAGAAGCCGGACGGCACGCTGACCACAAACTGCACCATACCCATGGCCAGCATGCGCTCGGCCTCAGCCTCGCTGTCGGCGGTATCGACTATGCGGAAATAGCTCGAAGCCTGCATGGCGGCGATCAGCGAGCGGTCGAACTGACCGTGATCGGCCGCCAGCACCGCCGTCGGCAGTCCTTTCGGATCGGCATTGATGGCGAAGCCGAACAGCACCAACTGCATCAGCGGGATGCCCATCATCATGGCGAAGGTCATGCGGTCGCGGCGCACCTGGATGAACTCTTTGATTATCATCGCCATCAGGCGTCCGAACGACAGGCGGGGATAGGGGTGCTTGTTCCTGCTCATGACGCCTCCGTGAACTGAAAATTATCGCGTGAGCGCGCCATCAGATAGATGAAGGCGTCTTCAAGGGTGGGATGGTCCTCGCTCCAGGCGAAGTCGCCCTGTTCCCGGAAAGGAGAGAGAGCGGCAAGAAGCGCCTCCCGGTCGGCGCCGCCGACATGGAGCGCCGCGCCGAACGCCGCCACCAGATCAATGCCGGCGATTCCGGCCAGCCGTCCGGCCAGGGCGCGGGCGTCGGACGAGGGCTTTGCCGGCAAGGCGGTGAAGGTGAACAGGCCGGAGCCTTCGATCACCTCGCGGACCGATCCGACGGCGAGCAGGTTGCCGTAAGCGATATAGGCGATGGCGTGGCAACGCTCGGCCTCATCCATGTAGTGGGTGGAAACCAATACAGTCATGCCGTCGGCGGCGAGGGTATGAATTTGCTCCCAGAACTCGCGGCGGGCCTTGGGATCGACGCCGGCGGTGGGTTCATCAAGCAGAAGCAGTCTGGGTTCGTGCAGGATGCAGGCGGCAAGCGCCAGTCTTTGTTTCCACCCCCCCGACAGATGGCCGGCGAGTTGCCGCTGCCGGTCGCCGAGGCCCAGCCGTTCGATAGCCGCCGCCACTTTATGCCGACGGTCGCTGAGGCCGTAAACGCGGGCGATGAAATCGAGGTTCTCGGCAATCGAAAGGTCCTCGTAAAGAGAAAACCGCTGCGTCATGTAGCCGACCTGGCGCTTGATGGCGTGGGCGTCGGCGACGATGTCGAGGCCGAGGCAGGTTCCATGTCCGGAGTCGGGAGTCAACAGTCCGCACAACATGCGGAGGGTGGTGGTCTTGCCCGATCCGTTCGGCCCCAGAAACCCCATGATTTTCCCCGAGGGGATAGTCAGGGTAAGCGCGTCCACGACTTTGGTCCCGTCAAAAGACTTGGTAAGGCTTTCGACGGCGATGGCCGTTCCCCCGTTCATGGATTTGTTGCCGCCTTCGGCAGAGTCAGCGTCACCGGCTGGCCGGGGCGCAGCAGGGCGGCGTCGGCTTGCGGTTTGGCCTCGACCAGAAACACCAGCTTGTCCTTGGCCTCCCGCGAATAGAGGACCGGCGGCGCGAACACGGCTTCCGGCGAAACATACGAGACCGTCGCCGCAAGACCGTCCGCACACCCGGCGCAGGCGACCGCCAGTCGAACGCCGGGAGCGACCCGCGCCACCAGCGGCGGCGAGAGGTAAAAACGCAAAAACACGTTCTCACGCGGCAACAGGCTCACCACGGGCCGGCCGGCCGCTGTTTCCTCGCCCGGACGAAACAGCACGTCCTCGACGCGGGCGGCGCCGGGAGCGCGGGCGGTGCGTTCGGCCAGCCGCCATTCGAATTGTGCGACGGCGGCGCGGGCGGCATCGACGGCGGCTTCGGCGGCGGCGACGGCGCTGCTGCGGGCGGCTCGGCGGGCAAGGGCGAGTTCGGCGGTAAGTTCGGTCACCCGGCTGCGGTCGCGCTCGACGGCGGCGCGGGATTCGTCAAGACGAGCCTCGGCGGAAGCGGCTGACCCGACAAGGTTCTGCTGTCTTTTAAGCTGCGCTGCGGACAGCCGTAGACCGGCCTCGGCCTGGGCGATCCGCGCCTCGATGGCGCTGATTTCTTCGACACGCTTGCCGGTGAGGAGATCGTCGCGCTGGTGACGAGCCTGTTCCAGACGGGCGCGGGCCTCGGCCAGCGCCGCCTCTTCGGCGACGGCGTCAAGGGAGAACAACACCTGTCCCGGCTGCACCTCGGCGCCGCGCTCTACCGCTACCGAGACCACGCGACCCGGCGCCGGCAAGCCGATCATGAGGTATTCGCCCTCGACATAACCTTGCACGGAAGCATCGTCATCGCCGCAACCGGCGAGAAGCGGGACAAGCGCAAGCAGCGGCAACAGCCGCATCATGGCGCTTTTCCCCCGATGCCGTCGATCATCACCCGGATTGCTTCCTCGGCGAAGGTCTCCGGGTCGAGACGACGGCCCACCGCCGCGCCCAGGGTGTTGTTCCATAGCGCCAGCATCAATATCGGGGCCAGCAGCACCTTGGCGGCCTCGGCCCTGGGGGTCGGAGCGATTTCGCCCGCCGCCGCCGCTTGCTCAAGCACCCGCAACATCAAGCCGGCGGCGCGGTCCACCACCTCGGTGACATAGAATTGCGCAAGGTCGGGAAAGTTAGTCGCCTCGGCGATCACCATCTTCGGCACCATGCCGACGCGGGTGCCGCCCATCACCGCCGCCGCCGTGCGGATCAAACGGCGCAGAAGTTCCAGATTGTCGCCCTGATGGTCCGCCGCCATGCGTTCGAAGCGGTCGAGGTTAGGCGCCATTGTCCGACGCACCACTTCCTTGAACAGGTCTTCCTTGGATTGAAAGTAGAGGTAGATGGCGCCCTTCGACACTCCGGCCCGCGCCGCAATGTCGTCCAGACGGGCGGCGGCAAACCCCTTCTCGAAGAATACCGACAACGCCGCTTCGATAACCTCGTCCGACCGCGCCTCCTTGCGCCGCCGCCGCGAGGGGGGCGTTGTTGCGGATGATGCCATGGCCTCACCTATATATTGACTGACCGGTCAGTCAATATATATAAACCGGCGCTCCGGATCAAGCATGGAATGACGGGCAAGATAGATGTTTGAAAAAAATATCCGGCTTGCTGTATGCTCTGCGTCAGTGGGAGGAGGAAGAAGCCGATGTCGATGGCGTGTTCCAATTTTCCGGCTCTGGTTCTCAACGCCGACTTCAGGCCGTTGAGCTACTTCCCTTTGTCATTGTGGTCGTGGCAGGAAACGATCAAGGCGGTTTTTCTCAGCCGCGTCAGCGTGGTGACCGAGTACGACCACAAGGTGCGTTCGCCTAGTCATGAGATGCGGCTGCCCAGCGTCATCGCCCTTAAAGAATATGTTCACATGGCGCAAAGCCCGGCCTTTACCCGGTTTAACGTTTTCCTGCGCGATAACTTTTCCTGTCAGTACTGCCGCCGGGCCTTTCCATCGGAGCACTTGACCTTTGATCATGTGGTCCCCCGCTCGCGGGGCGGTAATACGGCGTGGGATAACGTGGTCGCCGCCTGCTCGCCGTGTAATCTGCGAAAGAGCAACCGGATGCCGGGGGATGCCGGGCTGTTTCCCTTCCGCAGTCCCCGGATGCCGACTAATTTTGAACTACGGGAAAACGGACGCTCTTTTCCTCCCAATCACCTGCACCATAGCTGGCGCGATTTCCTGTACTGGGATGCGGAACTGGAATCTCCCTGATTGTGCGGCGGATGAAGGTTTGACTTCACGCCGTTGATGCGTATACTCCCCCGCCTTATTCCCGAGAAAGTGGGTTTAACCGCCCCGTCCGTCAAGGGCCTATCGGGACAAAAAATAAACAGATAAAAAAAGAGATGAAGACATGTCAAAACGCATAGCGTCCAAGTACAAGATAAACCGCCGCCTCGGAGAAAATCTCTGGGGCCGTCCCAAAAGTCCGGTCAACGTCCGTGACTACCGCCCCGGCGAACACGGCCAACGCCGCCGCAAGGAATCCGATTACGGATTGCAGATGTCGGCCAAGCAGAAGCTCAAGGGCTATTACGGAAATATCAGCGAGAAGCAGTTTCGCCGCTATTACGCCGAGGCCGTCCGCCGTCGCGGCGACACGTCGGAGAACCTCATCGGCATTCTTGAGCGTCGTCTTGACGCAGTCATATATCGCATGAAGTTCGTCCCCACCGTTTTTGCGGCGCGCCAGTTCGTAAATCACGGTCATATCAAGGTCAACGGCAAGAAGATCAACATTGCGTCCTATCTGATTCAGGTGGGCGATGTCATCGAGGTCAAGGAGAAGTCCCGCGAAATTCCCCTGGTGCTTGACGCCGTTGAGTCGGCTGAACGCGACATCCCGGATTATGTGAGCGTGGATGTCAAGAAAAGACAGGGCACGTTCGTGCGCGTTCCGACGCTGGCGGAAGTGCCGTACCCGGTGGTCATGGAACCGAATCTGGTTACCGAATACTATTCGCGTTAACGCCCGGCGCGTTTACTGAAGGAAGCACTGTTTTTTGGACCACAGAGGCACAGAGACACAGAGGAGGGTAGAGAGAAAAAAGAAAAAGCAGGAAGAAAACTTCACTTAATCTTCTCTGCGCCTCTGCGCCTCTGTGGTGGTCAAAACACAGGGGTTCATATGTGGTTTCATTAAAAAGGCAAGACCGACCCAATATAAAGGACGCATGTCCTAAAGCAGGCCCTTGCTCTTGAACGAGTAAGCGCCGCCTTTGGCGATGATGACGTGGTCGTGCAGGGTGATTCCCAGCTTTTCGCCGGCTTCCTTGACCTTTTTGGTCATCTCGATGTCGGCCTTGGAGGGGATCGGATCGCCGCTGGGATGGTTGTGAATCATGATCAGGGCGACGGCCCCCAACTCAAGCGCCCGCTTTACCACCTCGCGGGGATAGACGGGAGTGTGATCGACGGTTCCTTCCTGTTGAACCTCATCGGCGATGATCATGTTCCTGGCGTTAAGATAAAGAATCTGGAATTGTTCGGTTTTGTTGTGGGCCAGATTGGCGTAGCAGTAGTCCATCAGGGCCTGCCAGTTGCTTAACACCGGCTTTTGCGCCGATTCACGACGCATCAGGCGCAAGGCGGCGGCGCGAACCGTTTTGAGGGCGATGACGGCGACCTCTCCCATGCCGTCCACTTTCGCCAACGCCGCCGGTTCGGCGTTGATGACGCCGGCGAAGGTTCCGAATTTGTCGATCAGGGCCTTGGCCAGCGGCTTCACGTCGCGGCGGGGTATGGCTGAAAAAAGCAGAAGTTCAAGCAACTCGTAATCGGGCAGCGCCTCGGCCCCGCCCTTGATGAATCGTTCACGCAGGCGTTCACGATGGCCGGCATAATGAGACTTGCCGGGGTCGTCGTCCATCGCCTCAAGCGCCGTATGGAGGTTGGTGGAGGTTCGCCGGAGAAAGCGTAAAAACTTCGCAGCCGTCGGCGGTGACGCCGATGGAGTGTTCGAACTGCGCCGAAAGCGAACGGTCCTTGGTTACCGCCGTCCAGCCGTCGTTCAGCAATTTCACCTCGTATCGCCCCAGGTTGATCATCGGCTCGATAGTGAAGAACATGCCCTCGCGCAGGATGACGCCTTTACCGGGATTGCCGTAATGCATGATGTTGGGAGGCTCGTGGAAAACGCGCCCCAGGCCGTGGCCGCAGAAATCCCGCACCACCGAGAAACGGCGGGGTTCGACATGGCTTTGTATGGCGTGTCCGATATCGCCGACGGCGGCGCCCGGCCTGACCGCCCTGATGCCCTCCCACATAGCCTCAAAGGTGACATCCACCAGTCGCCGCGCCTTAACCCCGACTTTGCCGACGAAGAACATGCGGCTGGTATCGCCGTGCCAACCGTCAAGAATCGTCGTGACGTCGATGTTGACGATGTCGCCGTTTCTCAGCGTCCGGGCGCCGGGGATGCCGTGACAGACAACATGGTTGATCGAGGTGCAGATGGATTTCGGGAATCCCCGGTAGTTCAAGGGGGCCGGGACCGCATTATGGGAAACGATAAAATCATGAGCGAGACGGTCAAGTTCTTCCGTCTTAACCCCCGGCGTTACATAAGGGATAAGGTAGTCCAGGGTTTCGGCGGCCAGCCTTCCGGCCCTGCGCATGCCCTCGAAGTTTTCGGGAGTGTGGATGGCGATATGCCGCTCTTCAGCGGTTATGTGATCGGCGCTCATGTCATTCATCGGCGGATAATAGCGATTATTTGCTAACGGTTCAATTTTTGCTGTGACGGGGTCGGCGCCCAGGCGGTGAGGGTGATGATCTCGAAGGTGGCCGGGACGCGCCCGTCCCTGTCGCCGAACATCTCGCGGTAGCGCTTCGCCGCCTCGATCAGGGTTGCGCGCCTGGACAAGGTCTTGCGGCGCTCGATAACCGCATTGCCTTCGCCCATGGCGCGAAGGTCGGCCATCAGCTTCAAGGGGTCTGAATAGTAAACTGTGACGGCGTCCGAATCCGCCACCGGCAGGGCGAAGCCGGCGCGGCGCAGAAGGTCGCCGGCGTCTTTCACCTCGGCAAACGGGGAAATGCGCGGACTTAATCCCCCCTCTACATAAATCTCGGCCTCGGCCAGAGCCTGGCGCAACTCCTTCAATGTTCTCCCGCCGAGCATGGAGGCCAGGAACAGGCCGTCCGGCTTGAGTATGCGCCGCGTCTGAATGAGGGCGCCGGGCAGGTCGTTGACCCAATGCAGGCTGAGGCAACTCATGATCAGATCGAATGTTCCCTCGGCAAAGGGCAGGAACTCCTCATCGGCGGCGAGGCAAGGTGGAGCGGCCAAACGCGCCATTTCCGGGGACAGGTCGCAGTGGACCAGGGTTTCTATGCCGCCCCGTCCCCGCAAACAACGCCCCAGCCGGCCGTCGTGGCATCCGAGGTCAAGAGCCTTCGGAAACCGCCGCCTGATGTCGTCAAGCCTGTCGGCGAGGCGGTCGCCGGCTTCGTTTAAAAGGAAATCGCAGTCATTAATGGTCGCCGCCGCGCGATTTCTGTGAAGGCGCACCACGGAGCGGTTGAAGACGGACATGGAATCAGACATGGTTACTGTATGCCACAGACTGATTCGTCAATAAACGGCCGATTGACTGAACCGTCCGCCGTCGCCGGTTTTTTCAGGCTGGCGTTAAATACCCTGCTGCCGCCTCAATGCATGGGCTGCGGCGTCATCGTCGATGGAGCGGGCGCCCTGTGTCCGCCGTGCTGGGACAAGGCCGATTTCGTCACTCCGCCCCATTGCGCCGTCTGCGGCCTGTCCTTTGAATTTGATCCCGGAGAGGGCGGCTTGTGCGGGGCGTGCGCCCGCGAGCGTCCGGTTTACCGGCGCGCCCGAACGGTGATGGCCTACGGTGAAATCAGCCGCAAGCTGATTATCGCATTCAAGCACGGCGACGGCGTCGAGGCCGTCCCCGCATTCAGCCGGTGGCTGGTTCGCGCCGGAGCGGACTTGATCCTTGACGCCGATCTGGCGGCGCCGGTGCCGCTTCATTGGACGCGGCTTTTTGCCCGGCGCTATAATCAGGCGGCCATGCTGGCCTTGGCGGTCGGGCGGCAAACCGGAATCGCCGTCAGTCCCGACCTGCTTGTGCGGCGTAAAAGAACGCGCTCCCAGGGAGGCCTCGGGCCGGAGGATCGGCGGCGGAACATGAAAGGCGCTTTTGCGGTGCGGCCCTCCATGGTTGACGCAATCAGGGGCCGGAATATTCTGCTTATTGACGACGTGATGACGACGGGAGCCACCGTCTCGGCATGCGCCCGAACGCTTCTTGACGCCGGCGCCGCCGCAGTTGACGTGCTGACGCTGGCTATGGTCATGCGTCCAAGGTATTAATAAACCGGAGAACAAAAAATGGCCCATGTTGAAATATACACTCTGCCCCATTGCCCGTATTGCCATATAGCCAAAGAAATACTGGACAAGAGGGGCGTGCAATATACCGAGATCGACGTGGCGGAAAAGCCCGACATCCGCCGAAAGATGACCGAGAGGGCCGACGGCGCCAAAACGCTTCCCCAGATTTTTATCGATGACAGGCATGTGGGAGGATGTGACGATCTTATCGAACTGAATCTGGGCGGCGAGCTGGATGCCATGCTCGACGGCAAGGGCTGAAAGATCATCATGGCGGCGTCTTTCAAGGTTGCCTGCATCCAGACCAATGCGGCGCGTGAGGTTGCTCCCAACGTCGAGATCGCCGTCGGTATGGCGCGGGCGGCTCACGCCGAGGGCGCGTCCCTGATTCTTCTTCCCGAGAACGCCTCGATGATGGAGCCTGACCGGCGGCTGCTGTCGGCAAAGGCGATGCCCCAGGACGAGGATGCCGCGCTGAAGGCCTTTCGCCGTCTGGCCGGCGAAACAGGCGCCTGGATTTTGATCGGTTCGCTTCCCGTCAAGCTGTCCGGCGACAGGATAGCCAATCGCTCGTTCCTTATCGACGGCCATGGAGACATTGCTGATTACTACGACAAGATTCACCTGTTCGATGTCGATCTGGGCGGCGGCGAGGTCTACCGGGAGTCCGATGAACGCATTCCCGGCGCCCGCGCCGTTGTCGCCGACACCCCCTGGGGCAAGCTTGGGATGTCCATCTGTTATGATCTGCGCTTCCCCCACCTGTACCGGACATTGGCCAAGAGCGGGGCTGATTTTCTGTCCGTTCCCGCCGCTTTTACCCGCACCAGCGGCGAGGCCCACTGGCATGTCCTGTTAAGAGCGCGGGCGATTGAGACCGGCTGTTTCGTTTTCGCCCCCGCCCAATGCGGCGAACATGCCGGGGGGCGAAAGACCTTCGGCCATTCGCTGATTGTCGATCCTTGGGGCGCCGTGCTGGCCGACGGCGGCGCCGAGGTCGGTTTTATCATCGCCGATATCAATCCGGAACTGGCGGGAGAAGCCAAGCGAAAAATACCATCCCTAACTCATGATCGACCGTTTAGTTAATCGCTCCGTATTGTTGTTCATTTTTTAATGATTTTGCGTTACAGTTAACATATTGAGAAAGCGAATTATGATAACCTGGGACAATCGGAATAACGGTCTTTCGCCATGATTCTTTATCAACTCAGTTGCGCCGGAGGCCACCGGTTTGAAGCCTGGTTCAAAAACAGCGAAACCTATGGCGAGCAGTGCGAGTCAGGCTGCATCGAATGTCCGCAATGCGGCGACCAGCATATAAGCAAGGCGCCGATGGCTCCCTATCTGGGCAAGAGCCTCGGAGAAGAAAGATCGACCGAGGCGCGGGCCAGAGAGGTGGCGCAGCAGATACTGAAAGCCGTTGACAGGCTTCGCGTAAGCGTCGAGAAAAACAGCGATTATGTCGGCGACCAATTTGCCGAGGAAGCGCGCCGCATTCATTACGGCGAAGCGGATAAGCGCAGTATTTTCGGCGAGGCGACCGGCGACGAAACTTCCGAGCTGGATGAAGAAGGCATCGAATATTTCCGCCTTCCCTCCGCGCCGCGCAAAAACGATTAGAGCATCGGCCTCAATCATCGACCCATGGTGGCCCCCGCGCTTTCCCCTCCTTACCAAGGAGGGATCAGGGGAGATTGTTGCCGATACCCCTAACGCCCGGCGTGTTGACCGGAAGAAGCACTGTTTTATGAAACACAGAGGCTCAGAGACACAGAGGAGGATAGAGAAAATAAAGAAAAAGCAGGAAGAAAACTTCGCTTAATCTTCTCTGCGCCTCTATGCCTCTGTGTTCAAAGCACACAGACTGATAACTCTCCCTTCTCAAAGGGAGAGAATTTTTTAGAGTCATTCTTTACGGCCATTGATTTCAGACGGGTTTGCCGCTGCCCGGCAAGCCCAGGCTCGGCCATTTGCGGGTAACTTCATTGATGACGTCATCGCTCATGCGGATTTTCCTTCCCCACCGGCGTTTGGTCTCAGGGGGCATCTTGGCGGTGGCGTCAAGGCCGAGCTTGCTGCCCAGTCCGCATTCCGGCGAGGCGAAATCAAGGTAGTCGATGGGCGTGTTCTCGATAACCGTCATGTCCCGCGCCGGATCAATATTGGTTGAAATCGCCCACATGACATCTTTCCAGTCCCTGGCGTTGATGTCGTCATCGACGACGATAACGAATTTCGTATAAATAAACTGGCGAAGATACGACCATACTCCCATCATCACCCGCTTGGCATGGCCCGGATAGGCTTTCTTTATGGAGACCACGGCGATGCGGTAGGAGCATCCCTCCGGCGGCAGCCAGAAATCAACGATCTCGGGGAACTGCTGGACGAGCAGGGGGATGAATACTTCGTTCAGCGCCTCCGCCAGCACCGACGGCTCATCGGGAGGACGGCCGGTGAAGGTGGACAGATAGATGGGGTTCTTGCGCATGGTGACGGCGCTGATGGTGACCACCGGGAAAGGCTCCACCGCGTTATAATACCCGGTGTGATCGCCGTAGGGGCCTTCGTCGGCGGTTTCTTCCAGCGAGACATGGCCTTCGATGACGATTTCCGCTTCAGCGGGAACCTTTAACGGCACTGTTTTGCAATCCGCCAGTTCGACCTTCCTGCCGCGCAGCAAGCCGGCGAACTGGTATTCGGAAAAAGTATCCGGCACCGGCGTGACGGCGGCCAGAATGACGCCAGGATCAGCGCCGATGACGATAGCGATAGGCATTGGTTCGTTGCGCGCCTTCTTCCAGCGCTCGAATTGTTGGGCGCCTCCCCGGTGTCTGAGCCAACGAACAAGGACGGTGTTCGGACCGGTTACCTGCATGCGGTAGACGCCGAGGTTATAGCCGTCACGCTTGTCGCCGCCCTCCTTGTCGGCATCCGGTCCTCTGGTCACCACCAGCGGCCAGGTGATCAGCGGCGCCGGCTCCCCCGGCCAACATGTCTGAACGGGCAGGCGCCCAAGGTCGATGTCGTCGCCGCTCAATACAATCTCCTGGCATGGCGCCGTGGCGACGGTCTTGGGCTTCATCGCCATTACCTGTTTGAACAAAGGCAGCATATCCAGGGCCTCGCGCCAGCCGCCGGGCGGCTCCGGTTGCCGGAGGAAGGCCAGCATCTCGCCTACCTCGCGTAGTTGGCCCACTTCCCGGTTCATTCCCCAGGCCACCCGCTCGACGGTTCCGAACAGGTTGACCAGAACAGGCATGCCGTAAGCGCCGCCGTCTTCGCGCACCACGTTTTCAAAAAGCACTGCCGGGCCGCCTTCGGCCAACAGGCGGGTTTGAATCTCGGTCATCTCAAGAACGGGGGAAACCGGCTCGGTTACGCGCACCAGCCGACCGTCGCGCTCCAGACAGTCGATAAAATCACGCAATGAAGAGTAAGCCATAGCCGTATGTTTAACGGGTTTTCCCGCGTTTGCCCAGCATCCAAGTAATGAATGAAAAATTTTGTATCCGGCACAAGATATTGTGTTAGATATAATTCTGAATACATAGATATGGGATTGCGGATGGTGCTGACTGCGCGCTTGCCGCTACTTTTGGCCGCCGGATGTCTGGTGGCGGCAACACTCCCGGCGCCGTCTTTTGCGGAAGGGACGCCTTCGCGGGGACGGGCGAGGGAGGCTGTGTGTCCGCCGGGGATTTCATACGCTTCCGGCGTTCAGCCGGAGGAGTTTTCCCGCGCCGGCAGGCCGGTCATTTCCAATATCAGCATCGGCGCATACCCCGACAAGACCCGGATTGTTCTTGATGTAAGCGGTAAGTTTGATTTCTCGTACAGCATCAACCGATCAGGCACGATGGTCATAGTCAACCTTCCGCAGGTGAATTGGCAAACGACCCGCTATTCCCGGCATAACCTGGGGGTGGTTCAGGGCTATTTTTTTGATTGGGGCAAGGGGGGCGTCGGCCACCTCGGCATTCCGACGGCGACGGCGGTGCGGATAAAGGCGGCCTTCGGCCTGCCGCCCGACGGGCAACATGGATATCGTATCGTCCTGGACCTTGAGGCCCTTGAGGAACTGCCTGTCGCGGACGACAAGACCGATATGGTGTCAAACGAAAAGGCGGCGCTGACGCGGGACCAATTCGATGAAGCCGATGTCGCGGGATTGCTCACGAAGCGGGACAGGGAGGTCGAAAGCCGGTTGCCGCAAGGGATGTTGCCGCTTTTCGATCCCGATAAGCTGTCTTCTCCCGCCGAAGAGGGGATTGATGAAGTTGCATTTGCTCCACGCCGAGGGGCCGCTTGTCCGGCATTTCCGCATGTTTTATGGTGGGAGAATAATACCCACGAACAAACGATCAATTATGTGAACTCCAGGTACAAAGGCGACTGGAAGGCCTACGGCGCCAAATGGGAGAAGCATCTGGCCAAGGTGGTCGATGTGTTCGTCGAAAGAAAAGAGGCTCACATCGTCAAGGCCGGGGTAACCCTCAAGGGCGGGGACTTCATTGACTACATCGAAAAAATCGAAAAGCGGATAGCCGTTATCAGATGTCTTTCCCGCCATCGGTGACAACAATCTACATGAGGACGTCATGACGCAATTTATAACGGTATTTACGATGGTCTTCCTTGCCGAACTGGGGGACAAGACCCAGCTTGCGACCATGTTGTTCGCGGCAGACCGCAGCCACGGCCCGCTGATGGTGTTTATCGCCGCCGCCGTCGCCTTGTGCCTGTCAACCGCCATTGCGGTATTCGTGGGAAGCGCCGCCGGCCACTATCTGGAGCGGGTTCCGGTCAAGCTGTTCGCCGGCGTCGGTTTCATAATCATCGGAGCATGGACGGTTTTCGATCATTTCCGAAACATGACATAACGCGCTGAGTGGTGACTTTTTCACAGCGTTGCGGATGAAGCGGCTTTCTGCCATTATCCGCGCAGCATGGCGTCGTCAACACAGGTGGAATAATAAAATGGGTTCGTTCAGCATTTGGCACTGGGTGATTGTTCTGGTTGTCGTCCTCGTCCTTTTCGGCGGCGGCGGCAAGATTTCCCGGATCATGGGTGATTTCGGAAAAGGCCTTAAGTCCTTCAAAAAAGGCATGAAGGAAGATGAGGAAGACGTCACGGAACCCCTGCGGGAGCGCAAAAGCCTGGAAGCGGAATCGTCTTCGGCTTCAAAAACCGAATCGGTTGCCGAAAAGGATGGGGCGGCGAAAGGCTGACCGGTTTGGACCTTAGCATTCATGTTTGATATCGGTTGGCAGGAACTCTTCGTCATCGCCGCCGTGACCATTGTCGTCGTCGGTCCCAAGGAGCTTCCGCACATCCTGCGCACCATGTTCCTGTGGGTGCGAAAGGCGCGGGAGATTGCCAGTGATTTTCATAACGGCCTTAACGATATCGTCAACGAAGCCGGCCTTGAAGACATCAAGGAGGATGCGAAAAGGGCGGCGGCCCTTAACTTTCAGGACGAAATAGAGAAGGTCATAGACCCCGGCAAGGAGGTCGCGGCCGCTTTTGCTCCTGAAGACAAGCCCGATAACGCGCCGAAGGATCAGGCACCCAAGGCGAACGAGGTTTAGCGATGGCGGAGGAGTCGATAGACGAACAAAAGGCGCCGTTGATCGAGCACCTGATTGAACTGCGTCGCCGGCTTATCAACTCGGTTATTGCCGTCATCCTGCTGTTTTTTGTCTGCTACTACTTCGCCACCGATATCTACGGCTTTCTGGTGCAGCCGCTGGCCGACGCCATGAGCGGGACGGGGGGCAATCGGCGGCTGATCTTTACCGCCCTGCACGAAGCGTTCTTCACCTATCTTAAAGTGTCCTTCTTTGCCGCATTATTCGTGGCCTTTCCGTTCATTTCCATTCAGGTGTGGATGTTCGTCGCGCCGGGGCTTTACGCCAATGAGAAAAAGGCGTTTCTTCCTTTTCTGGTGGCGACGCCGATTCTTTTTTTCACCGGCGGGGCGTTGGTCTACTACTTTATCTTTCCTCTGGCCTGGAAGTTTTTTCTCGGTTTTGAATCGCCGGGCGGCGAAGGAACCCTGCCCATCCAGCTTGAAGCCAAGGTTGATCAGTATTTATCCCTGGTGATGCAGCTTATTTTCGCCTTCGGCCTGTGTTTTGAACTGCCGGTGGTGATGACGCTGCTGGGCCGGATAGGGATGGTCTCGTCCAAGGGAATGAAGGAAAAGCGCAAGTACGCCGTTGTGTTAGCCTTTATCGTAGCGGCCATTCTCACTCCGCCGGACGTCATCAGCCAGATCGGGCTTGCGATTCCGATCATCGTCCTCTACGAAATTTCCATCTATTGCGTACGCATGGTCGAGCGCACCCGCAAGGAGAACGAGGAAAAAGACGCCGCCTAACGCCTGTTCGCATAACTGGATTTACCATGTTTGACATCAAACGGATACGCGACAACCCCAGGGCCTTCGATGAAGGACTTAGCTGTCGCGGCCTGCCTGCGGCCTCCTCTGAACTATTGGAACTGGATCAACGGCGGCGCGACGCCTTGACCCGCGCCCAGGAACTTCAGGCTATGCGCAACAAGGCGGCCAAGGCCATCGGCGTCGCCAAGGCCAAGGGCGAGGACGCCACGGCGCTGATCGCCGATGTATCGCGCTCCAAGGCCGAGGAAGCCGAAGCCGAGGGGGTGGCGCATGTCGTCTCCGAGGAACTGGAGCGGGCGCTCGCCGGTTTCCCCAATCTGCCCGCCGCCGACGTCCCCGACGGCAAAGATGATACGCAAAACCGCGAGGAGCGCCGCGTCGGCGAACCGCCGTCCTTCGCTTTCCCGCCCAAGGAACATTTTGATATCGGCGAGGCGTTGGGACTGATGGATTTCGAGGCGGCGGCCAAGATATCCGGCGCCCGCTTCGTCGTGCTACAGGGCGCTCTGGCCCGCATGGAAAGGGCGCTGGCCTCTTTCATGTTGGACCTGCACACCGGCGAATACGGCTATGTCGAGGTCAACCCGCCGGTGCTGGTCCGCGACGGCGCCTTGTTCGGAACCGGGCAATTGCCCAAGTTCTCCGCCGATTTGTTTCGTACCGAAGACGGGCTTTGGCTGATCCCCACCGCCGAGGTGTCGCTGACCAATCTGGTCGCCGGAGACATCATCGCCGAATCGGCGCTGCCCAAGCGCTTCACGGCGATGACGCCATGTTTCCGCTCCGAGGCCGGCAAAGCCGGCAAGGACACCAGGGGGATGATCCGCCAGCACCAGTTCGCCAAGGTCGAGCTGGTCAGCATCGTTCATCCTGACCGATCGGCATCCGAGCTTGAGCGCATGACCTCTTGCGCCGAGGAAGTGCTGAAACGCCTGGAATTGCCTTACCGGGTGATGACGTTGTGCGCCGGAGACATGGGCTTTTCGGCGCAAAAGACCTACGACATCGAGGTGTGGCTGCCGGGAGCGGGGCGCTACCGGGAAATATCAAGCTGTTCCGACTGCGGAGAGTTCCAGGCCCGTCGCATGAAGGCCCGCTTCCGGCCCGAGGGCGGCGGCGAAATACGCTTCGTCCATACTCTTAACGGCTCCGGCCTGGCTGTCGGGCGCACCCTGGTCGCCGTGCTGGAAAACTACCAGAACGAAGACGGTTCGGTCAGGATTCCGGCGGTCTTGAGGCCCTACATGGGCGGCTTGGAGGTTATATCGGGTGGCTGATAAACCTCTCAAACAGGCGCGGATTCTGATCACCAACGATGACGGCATCAACGCGCCCGGACTGAAACTGCTGGAGCGCATCGCCCGCTCTATCGCCGGCGAAGTGTGGGTAGTCGCTCCGGAAAGCGAACAGAGCGGCGCCGGTCACTCGCTGACCCTGCGTCGGCCGTTGCGCATCCGCAAGGTTTCGGCCCGCCGTTTCGCCGTTGACGGCACTCCTACCGACTGCGTGTTGATGGGGATCAATAAAATCATGCGTGAGCGCCGTCCCGATCTGGTGCTTTCCGGCATCAACTGCGGCGCCAACCTGGGCGAGGATGTTACCTATTCGGGAACCGTGGCGGCGGCCATGGAGGGAACTTTGCTGGGCATCCTCTCCATTGCCTTCAGTCAGATAACCGACGACCGGCATGGCCCGCGATGGACCGTTGCCGAGGAATGGGCGGCGACGGTGATCAAGCGCCTGTACGCCGGCGATTGGCCCCGCAACGTGATGATTAACGTTAATTTTCCCGATGTTGCCGCCGGGTCGGTCACCGGCATCGAGGCCACCTGTCAAGGCCGGCGCAAAATAGGCGATCAAATCGCCGAGGGGGCCGACCCGCGTGGGCAGCCGTATTTCTGGATCGGCGCCCAGCGCTCCGAGAATTACTATAAGCCCGGCGCCGATCTGGAAGCGGTGAGCCGTGGCGCTATTTCGGTGACCCCGCTGTTCCTCGACCTTACCCACAAGCCGTCGCTGAAAGCCTTGAAGGCCATGTTTCAATGAACGCGAAATCAGGCATGGCCCGCATGATGGCCGAGCTGCGCGGCGGCGGCATTACCGATTTACGGGTGCTCGCGGCCATGGAAAGCGTGCCGCGCCGACTTTTCGTTTCCGAACCATTCAGCGCCAAGGCTTTTGACAATGTTGCCCTTCCCATCGGCCACCATCAGACGGTAAGCCAGCCGATGGTGGTCGCCCGCATGACCCAAGCCCTGGATGTGGGCGAACGCATGAAGGTGCTGGAGATCGGCACCGGATCAGGTTATCAGGCGTCGGTTCTGGCCCGCCTGTGCCGACGCCTTTATACCATCGAGCGTCACGCCCCTCTTCTTGAAGAGGCAGAGAAGCGCTTCACGGAACTAAGATTCACCAACATCACGGCCATACACGGCGACGGCAGCCTCGGCTGGCCGGAACAGGCGCCCTTTGACCGCATCATGGTCACCGCCGCCGCCATTGACGTGCCGCCTCTGCTGCTGGAACAGCTTGCGGTGGGCGGGCTGATGGTGGCGCCGATAGGCGACGGCGACCATGACCAACGCCTTGAGCTGGTTCGTCGCACCAATGACGGCGTCGAGACCGAAGACCTGGGCGCCGTGCGCTTCGTTCCCCTGGTCGATGGAGAGGGAACCAGATGAGGTCGCGCTTTCTTTTCCTGCTGCTTGTGTGCGCGGCGCCGGCCGGATGCGGCTGGGCCGAATGGCCGCCTCCCGGAAACCGGCCCCGCGACGTCAATCGACCGCCGGCAATGGAAACAAGCAACTCCGGCGCTTTGGTCGTCACCGCCGGCAGTGAAGACACCGTTTATATTCTATCCCGCCGCCATGGGGTTTCCATGCGCGCCATTATCGACGCCAATAACCTGACGCCGCCTTACCGTCTGACGGCGGGTCAGAGAATCATCCTGCCCGGCGAGATCAAGCATCTGATAGTGCGCGGCGACACCCTTTCCGGCATTTCCATCCGCTACAATATCGGCATGTATGAATTGGCCCGCATCAATGACCTCAAGCCTCCTTTCACCATCATTGTCGGAAAATGGTTGCACATACCCAAGGTGGGTGGGGGGAAGATGGAAACGGCGCCGGCCGCTCCGCCGGAAAAATCGTCCGTAGTGGCAGTTACTCCGCCGGAAAAATCGTCCGTAGTGACCGTCGCCCCGCTGGAAGAAGCCCCGGCGGCAAATAACGCGCCGGTTGTTGAACCGCTGGCAAAGCCGGAAGCGGTTCCGGATCCGCCGCCGAAAAGCGGCAAGAGGTTCTTATGGCCGGTTAAGGGTACGGTGTTGTCCGACTTCGGCCCCAAGGCCAAGGGGCTGCATAACGACGGCGTCAATATCGCGGCCCCTCGCGGCGCTCCGGTCATGGCGGCGGAGAACGGCGTCGTCGCCTACGCCGGCAATGAGATCAGGGGCTTCGGCTTTCTTTTGCTGATCAAACACGCGGATGATTGGGTCACCGCCTACGCTCACAACGAGACGTTGCTGGTGGCGCGGGGCCAGCAGGTCAGCAAGGGCCAGGTCATTGCCAGGGTCGGCTCTACCGGCTCGGTCGCCAAGCCTCAGCTTCACTTTGAAATCCGCAAGGGAAAGCGCGCCGTCAACCCCCAGTCCGTCGAGTTGATCAATAGTTTCTGATGAGTAAAAGATTCACTACGCCGCCCGGCATGGGCGATGTCGAGGCGATTGCCCGCGCTGCGTTGAAGACGATCCCCGACGACCTGATCCGTCATGTCAAGGACGTGGTGATCCGCGTCGAGGAATTCCCCGACGACGAAACCGAAAGGGAGATGGAGCTGGACAGTCCGTTCGATCTGCTCGGCCTCTACAGGGGAGTTTCGCTGGATCGCAAGAGCGTTGCCGAAACACCGGGCGATGTCGATATGATCCTTCTTTATTATCGCCCGATCCTGGATTACTGGTGCGAAACAGGCGAGGAACTGGCTCATGTCGTGCGTCATGTGCTGATCCACGAGATCGGCCACCACTTCGGCTTCAGCGACGACGACATGGAGCGCATCGAAGATCGGGAATAGAAAAAATTCCTCCCTCTTGCTTCAAGAGGTCAGAAAGGGGTCGAAGAGGGATTCGCCCCGATCAATACGCGCCTGCTTTCGCGCCGCCGCTTCTTCCCAAGCCGACAGGGGCTTTTGAGGGTATTTCGTCATGCCGACAATTATACGCAAACCGAGGTAAAGAGGGGAGAACTTGTTTGTTCATGCCTACGATCAACACAATATCTGGTATAATGCTTGCGCGCATTATGAAGATGTAGTAGACAATCATCCGGTCATGCTCATTGGGGCCTGTAATAAAACCAGAGGGGGATTGCTCGCGAAACGTCGGCGTAATCGGTCTTTACGGGCGGTAGCGCGCTAAAAATTATTATGACAGTTGAATGGATACCTTTGCGCGTCAGCGCGCTTATCGCTTTGTGGGATGAGGGATTGCCGACCAGCGAAATCGGTCGCCGACTCGGCGTGTCGAAAAATGCGGTTATCGGCAAGATTCACCGGTTAGGATTGTCGAATCGCAAGTCCCCCGTTCAGAAAAAACCCCAGAAAGCCGCCATTATCGGAATGGAAAGCCTTACGACCGGCATGTGCAATTGGCCGGACGGCGATCCGGGAACGGATGGATTTAACTTTTGTGGACGCCCGACGCTTCAGGAAAAGCCCTATTGCGCCGATCATTGCGCCAGAGCCTACATAACCGGCAGCA
This sequence comes from Rhodospirillales bacterium RIFCSPLOWO2_02_FULL_58_16, assembly GCA_001830425.1. Lineage (NCBI taxonomy): Bacteria > Pseudomonadati > Pseudomonadota > Alphaproteobacteria > Rhodospirillales > Rhodospirillales bacterium RIFCSPLOWO2_02_FULL_58_16. Next base: position 37,057 of record MIAA01000026.1, on the reverse strand, counting down.
GGGAAAAGAGCCAACCCAGGACAGCGCGGGCGGCTTAGAGCGGCTTGCCGTTTATCCCTCTTTAAGATCGCGGATGGCGATCCCTGATGCTATATTTTCAAAAATCATGGAACCCTCGCTCTCAAGGTTTTTAGCCGTCTTGATAAGACGATTAAAGGCCGATTTGACCGTGCCGGACGGCACCCCGTTTTCAAATTTATAATTTAAATCTTCGGTGATCATCTTGCGTGAGCGGTCACTCATATTGCCGTAGAATTTCTCCAGCAATTCCTTGTCGTTTTCGGCGGTCTTGAGGAGAACGATAATATCATCCTCTCCGGCGACTATAATAAATTTCTGAATTCCGACATTGTCGGCGTGTTTGATATGACTGATGAATTCCCTGGCTTTTTCCTCGTAATTATCAGGCTGGATGCCGACCGGGATCAGAACCTTGGTTACATTGAGCAACAGCTCCTTGAGTTCATCGCTTTCAAGAACGATCTCCGCATCATCAAATTTCAAGGAGTACACGCCGGCGGCAACTTTTTTGACGGAAATTTTCATTCACAAACTCCACTGTATATCGTCATCACTGGCCGGGGCCTTTAACCGCCGCGCCGTCGATAAAGCGAACGCCGGCCTCGATTGCCGCAGCCATAAGCTCCGGGGTGGCGATGCCATGAACATACGCCTTCAGTCGATTAGCCTCCGTCGCCTTGGCGAAATTGGTGAGATGGGCGCCGACATCTTTCGCCGGCCACGGCTTGTTTTTAAGATCAAGAGCCACGCCCGAATAGTTGCAGGTGGCGCAGATGCTGAAGTCCCGCATCGACGGCAACACCCGCATGCCGTAAGTAAGACAGAACGGGAAAAGCACGATGGCGATGTCATCGAGAAACGACATGCGGTTCACATCAACTATGTTCGTCACCTCAAAAATAACGGCTTGGCGCACCGCATCATCTAGGGGTCTGCATATATTACTGAACTCAACGGCGACGGCCTTAACCAATAAAGCCAGTCCGTTGATGGGGATGATGATTTTTATATCCTCGCCGGAAGCCGCTATCTGTTTGGCCTTTTGCATCCCGGCCTGAAGCGTTCCCTCCATATTTTTTATCAACAGCTTCTCGTTGACGACCCTGCCGCCGCTGCCTTCTCCCAGCAACGCATCGTCCGCCACAAGCGAACCGTCCGCCTTGGTCATTTTCGGAAAGCAGTACAGGGTGTCGAATTTGTCATGCCGATGATCAAATATCGGCACGAAATCACAATTGATCACTCCTGTCTCGCCGGGCGCCGCCGCTACGTTTCCCATCATGCCTTCCAGGGTATAGAAAATTACCGCCGAACTCCAGGCTCCGCCTTCTTCATCGGCCTGAAAGCCGTCAGAAAATAGACAACTACCGCAATCACGGAAAGCCAGTAACCGATATCCCCGACAAAACTCGCCATCAACAGCAGGAACATGCTGATGCCGACGATCACTAACGGGAAGCTGTGCAACAAGACGGCGAAGACAAAACCGGCGTTAATAGCCAGTCCGACCGCCATGAACGGCGTCCAGCCGAGTTGTTTGACGCCGCTGTCATAAATGAAGGGCGCCGCCAGCAAGGCCGCCACGGCTACTACCTGCAACTTTTTGTGGACCAGAGGCGGGTCCATGCGCACCGGCGCTTCTTCCGGTTTTTCAAATTCCCCGCTCATGTATCTCTCTCCAATTTTATTTCACCAGTTCGTTCAGCAACATGCGCGTACTGTTCAGCCGGGGCCGCCACAGGCCTCTTTCCTGCGCCTCGATCAGGCGTTCGCTTATTTCCTTTAACGCCGCCGGGTTATTGTTGTCCATGAACTCACGAACTTTATCGTCCTTGAGGTAAGCCTCAAAGACGGCGTCAAAGTGATGATCTTTGACACAGAGCGCGGTGGCGGCAAAGGCAAACAGGTAGTCTACGGTCGCCGCCATTTCAAAGGCTCCCTTGTAGCCGTGACGCATTACTCCCTCGATCCACTTCGGATTAACCACGCGGGCGCGGACCACGCGGGCGACTTCTTCTTCCAAGGTGCGTATCCTAGGCGTTTCCGGGCGGGAATGGTCATTATGATAGACAACGGGCTGATTTCCCGACAGATGGCGCACGGCGGAGGCAATGCCTCCTTCAAATTGATAGTAGTCGTCCGAATCGAGCAGATCATGTTCGCGGTTGTCCTGGTTTTGCACCACCGCTTCGGTATTCCTGAGGCGTTCCTCGAACAGGCCGTGAGCGGCCTCGCCATGGGCGGCGGCGCCGTAAACATAGCCTCCCCAGGCGATGTAAGCGCGAGCAAGATCACCTTCGTTTGTCCAGCCTTTCTCATCGATCAAAGCCTGTAACCCGGCGCCGTAGGCTCCCGGCTTGGAGCCGAAAACGCGAAAAGCGGCGCGGCGCTCCGCTTCCTCTTTGGACAGGCCGGAAGCCCGCAATTCACCGGCTTGACGCTTTACGCCGTCCGCCAGAGGATTTGTTTGAGCCGACTCGTCAAGGGCGGCGACGGCGCGTACGGCGGAATCAAACAGGTCGATCAGGCCGGGAAAAGCGTCACGGAAGAAGCCGGATATCCTGAGCGTAACATCCACACGCGGGCGATCAAGCAGTCTGGCGGGCATAATTTCAAACCCGGAAACCCGCCGCGAGGACGAATCCCAGATGGGACGCACCCCCATCAGCGCCAAGGCTTGCGCGATATCATCGCCGCCGGTGCGCATGTTGCTGGTTCCCCAAGCGGTGAGCGCCATGGTTTTGGGCCAAACGCCGTGTTCCTGCATGTGACGCTCCACCAGAAGAGCCGCTGATTTCCAGCCGAGCATCCAGGCGGCGGGAGTCGGCGCCGTGCGGGGATCAATCGAGTAGAAATTGCGTCCCGTCGGCAACACGTCCGGCCTTCCGCGAGTCGGCGCTCCTGACGGTCCCGGCTCGACGAACTTTCCATCGAGAGCGTTCAGAAGGCCTTTGATCTCGGCGTGGCCCGAGGCCTCCACCGCCGGACGGATGGTCTTGTCCAGTTGCTCAAGCACGGACCTGGTCGCGGCCCATTTTTCCCCCGGCGACCGCGTTCCGGAAACCAGATCGCCGGCCAGTTTTTCCAGCCGCTCCACCGTATCTCCGCATGTTCGCCAGGGATCGTCGCCGTTCAGCATTTTCGGTTTCGGTCCCTTCCAGGGGGCGCTCATATCGCAGTCCAAAGGATCGAAGTCAAGGCCGAGATCGCCGGCCAAAGCCCTCGGCAAGGAGGCGTCGCCGGCGCCGGACCCGCGTGGGGTGCGCACCAGCGCAACCAGCAGATCGGTGAGCTGTTGTCCGACCGGCGTCTCGCCGAAAATATGCAGGCCGTCGCGGATTTGCATTTCCTTCAACTCGCATAAATAGCTATCGAGTTTTTTCAATGCCGCGTCATCGTCATCGCCGTCGTCCATGCCGCAGTCGTCGCCGAGGCCGGTAACGCGGCAAAGATCAAGGATTTGACTACGCAAAACCTTGAGCCGGCGCGGGTCCAGTCCGGCGGCCTCATAATACTCATCGACAAGCTGCTCAAGATTCCTCAAGGGGCCATAGCTCTCGGCCCTGGTCAGCGGCGGCGTCAAATGGTCGATAATGACCGCCTGTGAGCGCCGCTTGGCCTGGGTTCCCTCGCCGGGATCGTTGACGATGAACGGATAGATATTAGGCATCGGCCCCAGCGCCGCCTCGGGAAAGCAATCGGCGGACAGGGCCAGACCCTTGCCGGGAAGCCATTCCAGGTTGCCGTGCTTACCCATATGAACAACGGCATTCGCCGCGAAACGAAACCTCAGCCACGCATAAAAGGCGAGGTATCCGTGAGGCGGCGGAAGATCGGGATCGTGGTAGCCGGACGCCGGATCAATGTTATAGCCGCGCGCCGGTTGCAGACAAACGGCGGCGTTGCCGCAACGAAACGCGGGAACGGCGAAGGCTCCATCCACAAAAAACGGATCATCCTTCGGACTGCCCCAACGCTCTCCGACCAGACGTCGCACGGCGGCGGGAAGGGCATCAAAAAAGACGAGATAGCCTTCCAACGGCAGGGTCTCGGTAATTTCTCGCCCGGCGAGGACATGCGTATTGTTGGTGGGACCGGCGCTTAACCGTGCGATAAGCTCGCCGCCATTGTCAGGAACATCCCTTACATCGTAGCCGGCTCCGATCATCGCTTTCAGCACGACTACCGTTGCCGCCGGGGTGTCCAGGCCGACGCCGTTCCCCATCCGCCCGTCACGGTTGGGATAGTTGGCAAGCACCAGGGCAACGCGGCGCTCAGAGATTGCCGTACGCCTCAGGCGCGCCCAATTGGCGGCAAGCGCCGAGACGAATTCAATGCGGTCGGCAACCGGCTCGTAGTCGATAATATCGATCTCGCAATTAAGATCGCGTCGCTTCAGTCCCTTGAAGGAAACGGCGCGGCTGATAATCCGGCCGTCAACTTCGGGCAAGGCGACATTCATGGCTATGTCGCGGGTCGAAAGGCCGTGGTCGCCTTTGCTCCAGTCCTCCTTGTTGCTCCCGGCGAAAATCACCTGAAGCACCGGGCTTGAGACAGCATCAAAAGGCGTTGAGCGCCGGCCGCCGGGAGAAGATACGGCAAAGCCTGTAGCGTTCAATACAACGTCACAACCGGCTCTCTCCAGAATTTCTTCGAGCGTTGCCGCCGCCACCGGATCGCGCAGACTGGAAACAAATATCGGCAGCGGATTCACCCCTGCTCCCGCCAACCCCTTGATAAGCGCGTCCACCGCTTTCAGGTTTCCCGCCTGAACCAGCGCCCGGTAGAACACTACAGCCGCTACGGCCTGTCCCTTTTTCCAATTTGCGTTTATGGTGGTTAGAGCATTGTCCGGCCAATAGAGTCCGGCGCGCAGCAGAGGTCTCGGTTCATCCCACTCGGATTTATGGCCGATAAGATCGGCGGAGAAACGGAGAAAGTTCCCGGCGTTGTCGATGCCTCCGTGAACGCAGTACTGCCAAAGGCGATGAACGGCCTCGCCGGGCAGCGTTGAAAATGCGGAAAGCTCGGCGTCCGGCTGATCGTCGCCGGGCAGGAAAGCCGCCGGAATCGAGCGTCTCCGGCATTGGGCCGCCACCTGTTCAAGGCCGTAGGGCCAATAGCCGCGTCCGCCCAACAGCCGCACCACCACCAGCCGGGCGGCGGCGATGACGGTCTCTACATAAAGGTCTACGGACATATTGTGGGCGAGGTGCAGCAGACCGGTCAGCCTGAGGGAGGGGAATTCCTTGCCGCTCAACCCGCCGTAAGCGGCGGCCAGACATGACAGCTCCGTATCGGCGGCGGAAAGCACGACGATGTCGCCGGGACTCTGCCTTAGATCGACGGCTTGCGAACCGTCGGATACCCCGCCGGGTTGGGCGGCGAGCAGGTGCATGCCCGTCTATTCCTTAACTTAGAGTCCAAAGCGTTGCCTGAATGGCGGCTTGGTCAAGTCCCTTTTGACCGATCACCACCAGCCGACTGCGACGCTCTTCGTCCGGGCGCCAGGGGCGATCATAGTAACGATTAATCCGGCAACCGACGCCCTGCACCACATGACGCATTTCCTTGCCCGGCACATGGATGAACCCCTTGACGCGAAGGATATCATGGGCCTCGGTCGCCGTTCTTATACGCGCCTCAAGAGCTTGCGGATCATTGATTGACTCAAGATCAACGATAAAACTGTCAAAGTCGTCATGATCATGGCCCTCGTCGCCGTCGTGATGCGATTTCCTGGAATCAAGGTCATCCTCGGCGGCGGCGCCTATTCCGAGAATGACGCGAACATCCACGGCGCCATGTACGCTCTCTACGATCCTGACGGCGGATATCCTGGCGATTTCGGCGCGCACGAAGGCGATTTCCGTTTTGCTGAGGACATCTGTCTTGTTGAGCGCCACCAGATCGGCGCAGAGAATTTGATCTTCAAATACCTCTTCCAGGGGCGATTCATGATCGATGTTTTCGTCGGCGGGGCGTTCGGCCCGAACGGCGTCGGGATCGTCGGCAAACCGTCCCGAAGCGACGGCGGGGGCGTCGATGACGGCGATGACGCCGTCAACGGTGACGCGGGAGCGAATCTCCGGCCAGTTAAAGGCTTTGACCAACGGCTTGGGCAGGGCCAGCCCGGATGTCTCGATGACGATGTGATCAGGAGGGACAGGACGCTCCAGCAGCATTTCCATGGTCGGCAGAAATTCGTCGGCTACCGCGCAGCAGATGCAGCCGTTGGCCAGTTCCACCACGTTGTCATCTTCGCAACCATTAACCGGACATCCCATAAGCAACTCGCGATCAATGCCGAGATTGCCGAATTCGTTGATTATCAATGCGATGCGCCTGCCGTCGGCGTTTTCCAGCAGATGACGAACCATGGACGTCTTGCCGGCGCCGAGAAAGCCGGTGATCACCGTAGCGGGAATTTTCATAAATCAGGCCCTAACTTCCTTAAGCACCGTCGGCAGGCCGGCGTTGATAAAAATGACCCTATCGGCGATCATGGCTATCGATTGATTAAGCCGCCCTGAGGCGTCAACAAAATCACGGGCCAACCTGTTGTCGGGAATAATTCCTTGGCCCACCTCGTTGGAAACAAATACCACCGGCCCCTGCAAGAGACTAAGGGTTTCAACCAGAACGCCGGTCTCACTGCCTATGTTGCGTTGCGCCTCCATAAGATTACTCAGCCAGATCGTCAGGCATTCGACAAGTACAGGCCGCCGGGGCGAGGAATGCTCTTTCAATGCCTGAGCCAAATTCAACGGCTCTTCAACCGTCGTCCATGTTCGATCGCGCCGTCCCCGGTGAAGACGCACGCGCTCGGCCATTTCGTCGTCTCTGATCTCGGCGGTGGCAAGGTAAAGACCGGCCTCGTCGGTATTGACCAGCCGTTCGGCATAGGCGCTTTTGCCGGAACGGGCGCCGCCCAGCACCAGGGTAATCAACGGCAGCGGATAGCGGATGAGAGAAACCAGGATAAACTCCTCTTAGGCAGACGGCATGTTGATTCCGACGACTCGCCAAGCGCCATTCTTGCCGACGCGGATGCCGTAAGAAACATGTTCGCCTTCATCTGCCGTAAAATCAAGTCTGGTCAGCGCCAAATTGCTTGTCGTGACGGCAAGAGCGCGTTCGGGGGTCAGATCAAGAGCCATGGCGACGGCGGCGCGGATAGTTCCGCCATGAGCCACGGCAACGATGTCGGCCCCGGCGTAATCCGCATTGAAGCGTCGGATAACTGCGGAAACGCGGTTAATTACATCGACGAAGCTCTCGCCTCCCGGTGGGGCGTTATGTGCCGGATCATGCCAGAAAGCGCGATATAATTGATCCGTTTCGACATTAAGCTCATCCCAGGTTTTTAATTGCCAGTCCCCCATATTTTGTTCCGCAAAGTCCGGCTCGACGATAGGTTTCGACGTTTTCAGGCCTTGCGCGGCGATGGCGGCCGCAGTTTCCTTGGTGCGTGACAGATGGCTGGTCACCCACACCGCATCCTTCGGCAGTGTTCTTGCCAGCGCCCGAAAACTATCAGTATCAGAGGTGTCGCAAGGAACGTCCAGTTGGCCGTAGATGACGCCTTCTTTGTAGATCACCGGCGCATGGCGCACCCACCACCATCTGGTTACTGCCGAATCTTTCATCCCGCCGCCGCCGCCAGGACCAGCAAGACCACAATCTCGACGGCTTGCTGCACGGCGCCGAGGACGTCGCCGGTATAGCCGCCGATCTGAACTTCGGCCAGCCACACCATAGCCGCCGTAACGACGACCGCCATCGCCAAGGCCAAAACCGACGCCTCGGCGAGCGGAAAGACGAAGACCAGCGCCATGCCGAGCAGAACGGCGGAGGTTACGCCCTCGCTTCCGGGTTTCCCGACGCCGACGCCGAGGCCGTCCTTGCGCGCCGATTCCATTATTACCATCATAACCGGCAGGACGGCGCGTGAAACGGCTCCGGCGGCGATAAGGGCCAAAGCCGCCGTCCCCGGCGCCGATATTCCGGAAAGAGCCGAGGCGCGCAGGCCGATGCTGAACACAATCGCCAACATGCCGTAGACGCCGATGCGGCTGTCGCGCATGATCTTTAATTTATCGGCGCGGGTCTTGCCGCCGCCGAAGCCGTCGGCGACATCGGCCAGACCGTCTTCATGCAAGGCTCCGGTCAGCAATACTCCCGCCGCCAACGCAATCAGAGCGCAGGCTGGCGGGGGCAGTCCCGATTTTGAAGCCAAAAACAACATCAGGCCCGCCGCCGCCCCGACAGCCGCGCCGACGAGCGGGAAAGTTCGCGCCGCCTCGGCCGGGGGCCGTTGCGCTTCCACGGCGGAGAGGTTAACAGGAATGCGCGTCAAAAAAGCGGCGGCAACCCGAAGGTCGAGCCATATCTCCGAGAGCGTTATCATTATCGATTCGCTGAAAGGCATATCCCGGCCTTATTGATGTTTGATATCGATCAAGTTTATAGGCGATAAAGAGCTTAAATGAAATCCATGGCTTGAAAGGAACAGCCTATTGCCGGAATTGACCCCTAAAACCCTTGATGATGTCCGCCGTCTGCTGAAGGATATCCCCAGCCCCGATGAGGCGGCGATATCCCATGCCAGGGAGCGTGAACCGCGTCTGACCAAGCCTCAAGGATCGCTGGGGCGGCTTGAGCGATTGAGCGAGTGGCTGTCGGCATGGCAAGGCCGTCACCCGCCGCGCATACAGTATCCTTTCGCTTGCGTCTTCGCCGGCAACCACGGCGTCGCCCGGCGCGGGGTATCGGCGTTTCCGCCGGAAGTGACGGCGCAGATGGTGGCCAACTTCGAGGCCGGCGGCGCGGCGGTGAATCAGCTTTGCACGGCTTTCGGCGTCGGCTTGCGCGTCGAGGCAATAACGCTGGAGCGACCGACGCATGACTTTACGCAAGCCCCGGCGATGAGCGAAGCCGAGTGCGCAGAGGCCGTCGCCTTGGGTTTCAGCGTGGTCAACAAGGACATGGACGTGCTTTGTCTGGGCGAAATGGGAATCGGCAACACTACTTCCGCCGCCGCGTTATGCCATGCCCTCCACGGCGCTGCGGCGCTCGATTGGACCGGCCCCGGCACCGGCATTGAAGGCGAGGCGTTGGCCAAAAAAGCCGCGATCATCGACATGGCGGTTGCCCTGCATCTTGACGCCGCCACCGACGCCATAGACATCCTGCGTCGTCTCGGCGGGAGGGAATTGGCGGCGATTGTCGGCGCCGTGCTTGCCGCCAGACTCAAGCGCGTTCCCGTATTGCTCGACGGTTATGTCTGCACGGCGGCGGCTGCTGTCCTTGAGGCTCAGAAGCAAGGCGCGCTGGACCACTGCCAGGTAGGCCACGTCTCAGCCGAGCCGGGTCACCACCGCCTTCTCAAGCGCCTCGACAAGACGGCTTTATTGAATCTGGATATGCGGTTGGGGGAAGCTTCCGGCGCGGTGCTGGCGGTGGAGCTGCTTAAGGCCGCCGCCGCCTGCCATGGCGGCATGGCAACCTTCAGCGAGGCCGGGGTCAGCGCCCGAAAGGATTAATTCTGGGAATTACTTTCAAGATAGCCCCCGATTTTTTATCCTTCTTTTCTTCCACCTCTTCTTCTTCCGCCATTTCGCTCCGCTCCATGCGCCGCTTCAGGCGCAGCAATTCGCGGCGGCGATTATCCTCGGCGATAAGATTTTCGATATATCGTCCCTGAAATAATTTGATCCCCACAACATGGCCGAAGTCCACGGCTTCGCGGTTATCAACCCGGCACAAAATTACTCGATCCGCCCCGACCTTCCTTATGGTGGCGACCAACTTGTTACGCATGTCGTCGCCTTTGTCGGCTATATCCGGTTTCCATATGAGCTTGACCAGATCAACCCCCAGGTGTTCCCTGTCGATCATATCAAGGGTCTGGTAGGTTAGTCCGTCCAGACAGACGCGATAACCTTTCTCCTGGACAAATTCGCGGGCGAACAGATAAGCGCCGATATCGGCGAAAATATCCTGATTTTGCAGTTCAATAATCATGGCGCCGCGACGTGACGCAGTGATGTTATCGTCAAAGGCGAGAAATTCGGGCGACAACATGGTTGAAATATTCATATTGAAACTGATGTCTCCGGAAATTGTCAAAGCGTCAGTCTTGGAAAGCATAGCCAACATGCGTTTGTCCAGAGTCTCGGTCAGGTGCTGAAATAACCAGGAATTGGCCATCAAATTGACGCCGGGAAGCAACGTTTCACGCAGATCTTTTATGGAAATGAACAGTTCGCTGAATTGTTGTTCAGGCACCATCTTCCTGTCGACCCTGCACACGAACTGCCGGCGAACAAGATTGGAAAGATCGGCGCGAATCAGCGCCGCCTCGACCCGACCCAATATTTCGGGGGTAAGAGGATCGCCCATCTCTTGCCTGGCCTTAAGCGATGAGCGCGTATTCTGGCGCATGTCACGCGATTCCGACTGGCGTCGGTGTTCGGTTTCCACCAAAAGCTGAACCGCATGAAGTATTTTATCGAACTCGGTTTCAGCGTCGTACCAGACGGAAAATTTACCGGATTTAACGTTTTTCTCATCTTCGAATAAAGGGTCATCGCTGAACATATAACGCACTTGCTGAACGATGGTTTCGGTTTGCGCCTGCGCTCCATGCTTGAAGACAAAGAAAAGATCGCCGTTCTTGAGCGTAAAGAGTTGTCCGTGCAGCGCCTTGATCAGAGGCTCAAAACTGTTGGCGGCGGCGCGGATATGCTGATCGCGGCGATTAAATGCCTTAAGCGCGGAAAGCTTGAGGTGGACGGCTCTGCGCCCGTCTCTGTGGGTTTCAAGACGGTGGACATAGTCCAGCAACAGGTTTTCCTGACTGGGCAGTCGCTTTTGAGCTTCCGGATTAGGCGTCATTTATATCCTTTAGATAATCCCCTTGGCCCGCAGGGCTTTCACGATTGTATCTATATAATACCCCTGAAAACGGGTAATGCCGAAAGATAAGGCCCACGCAACGGCTTTTTCGTTATCAATACGCGCCAGGATGATGCGGTTTTTACCGGTTCTGTCCACGATATCTTGTATGCCGAGCATGTGGGCGCCGGGAACTTCGCTGAAAAATTCCTTTCCCCAACTGACTTTAACGAAATCAGCCTCAAGCACGCTGGGATCGAAATACTGAAGCGAAAGAGGATTAACGCCGTCAATAAGAACCCTGTAGCCGCGTTCCTGCAACATATTACGGGCATAGGCGAATGCTCCGATATCCGCGCATATATCCACCATCTGCATCTCTATAACCACCTTGTGGGCGTTATCGCCGACGTTGTGGTGAAATAACTGAAACTCTTTGGAAAGAAGGGTGCTGAGGTTAAGGTTGAGACTCATCGGCACATCCATTGTCGCAAAATCTCTGCGACCGATCACCGCCAATACACGTTTATCCAGGGTTTCGGTCAGGTACTGAAACAGCCATGTGCTGCCGAACAGATTAATGTCCGGCGCCACCCTCTTTTGCAGGCCGGACATGGTAATAAAATGCTCGCAGAACAGCAGTTTTCCCTTGCCGTTGGCCTCGATCTTGATTGCTGATTGCTGCTGGATGAGATCGGAGATTCTGGTCTCGCTCATTTTTTTGCTGATGTCGGCCAGATTGGCGGGGGCCAGCGGCGTTCCCGACATTTGCCTGGCGCCCTCCACCGCCTTCTCCTCGGCCAACTTTCGCAGACGCTCCTCGGCGTCCGCCGTCAGATCGGTAATCAACGAAACAAAGTTGTTATAATCTTCATCCTGTGAAAGGTCGTACCAGGTGGCAAAAACGTCCTCAATCGAGCCTTCCTCGGCGGCGGTCAGCGGATCTTCACTGAACAAAGCCCTGACCTTGGCGACAGCCGGGTCGATTTCATCAATGGCGACGTCCACGCAAAGCAGGATCAAATCGCAATTGGAAAGCTCGAAAAGAGTTGCGTTAAAGGCGGCGATTACCGGCTCGAAAGAGCGCTTGGCAATGCGGATATAGTGGGGCTTGCGGTTGCCGGGCCTGAGTTCAGACAAGCGGAGATGAATGCTGTAAGCGCCGACGCGGCTGTCCTCCATGCTGAACAAACGATCCAGCAACAAGCTTTCCTCGCTTGTTTTCTCCAAGTCGGGAATTGTCGCAGCGGCGCCGGTCTCGGCCATCGTTAACCCATAAACTCTATGCCTTCGGCTATTATGCCCCGGATTATGAAAACAAAACGTTAATAAACATCAGCAGGCTTAATGGAATAATTGCTTGATTGCACCCCCATGATTTTGACGTTACTTTCGCCCGGCGACGGAGGTGGACTCATGGGAAACTCACTGTACTACGGCGACAATCTTTCCATTTTGCGAGAGAGCATTCAGAGCGAGAGCGTCGATCTGATTTACCTCGATCCGCCGTTCAACAGTCAGGCCAACTATAACGTCTTGTTCAAGGGCGCCTCGGGCAACAGCGCCGATGCCCAGATCGAAGCCTTCAAGGATACATGGCATTGGGGGGAAGAGGCGGAAAGCGCCTTTTCCGAGGTTCTTGGTTCAGCCAACACCCAGGCCGCCGAATTGCTCCGGGCGCTACGCCTGTTCCTCGGTGAAAACGATGTAATGGCCTATCTCGCCATGATGGCCGTGCGTCTGCTCGAACTGCACCGCGTATTGAAACCGACGGGATCGCTCTATCTGCATTGCGATCCGACGGCGGGTCATTACCTTAAAATTTTGCTGGACGCGGTGTTTGGCGCTCGAAACTACAAGAATGAAATTATCTGGTGTTATCGAAAGTGGAGCGTTGCGGCCGGCCAATTTGTTCGCAATCACGATGACATCCATTTAGTCACTAAATTACCCAAAGGCGCGACATTCAACGTCTTATACACTGATCCGTCAAAGGGAACTATGAAGCGATGGAAGGGACACAAGCAGCAAGCGGATATGGAAGACGGCATTCGTAAAGCATCAAGTCTGGCGGATGAAAAAGCTCAATCGCCAATGCCGGATTGGTGGGAAATTTCGATCATCAATCCAAATGCCGCCGAGCGTCTCGGATACCCGACTCAAAAACCTCTGGCTCTCCTTGAGCGGATCATTTCCGCCTCATCAAACGAAGGAGATGTAGTGCTTGATCCGTTTTGCGGCTGCGGCACAACCGTTCACGCCGCCCACAAGCTCAATCGCCAATGGATCGGCATCGACATCACCCACCTTGCCATTTCATTGATCGAGCGGCGCTTGAAGGACGCCTTTCCCGGCATCGCCTTTGACGTTTACGGGACGCCGCAGGATTTGGCCAGCGCGCAAGATCTCGCCCGGCGCGATAAATATCAGTTCCAATGGTGGGCGGTGTCGCTGGTGGAGGCGCGGCCCTATGGCGGCAAGAAGAAGGGGGCCGACGGCGGCATTGACGGCATCCTCTTTTTCCGCAGCGGCAAGGACAAGACGGAAAAGGCGCTGGTCTCGGTCAAAGGCGGCGAGAACATCGGCGTCGGCATGATCCGCGATCTGATCGCCGTGGTCGAGCGCGAGAAGGCGGCGGTCGGCGTGTTGATCTCGCTGGCCTTTCCCACCAAGCCGATGGAGAAGGAGGCCGCCGCCGCCGGTTTCTTTGAGACGCCGTTTGAGAAGGTGCCGAGAATCCAGATCATCACCCTGGCGGAGCTGTTCCAGGGTAAACGCCCGCGCATTCCCAGAATCGACTCCGCCGCTACGTTCAATGCCGCCGCTCGCGAAAAAACCGACCGGCAAACTGAGATGTTCTGATGCTGACCGGATAGGCAAGCCCCCGGACATGGCATTTTAATAACCGCATGAAACATCTCTCCTGCGCTTCCCCCGGCGTTCCCGACGGCGTATGCGTTTACGCCATCGGCGATATCCATGGCCGCATCGACCTTCTTGAAGACCTGCGCCGGCGCATCGCCGACGCCGCCGAACAGGATTCGCCGGGGCGTAACATACTGATTTACCTGGGCGATTATGTGGATCGCGGTCCTCATTCATGCGCCGTGGTAGAATCGCTGATCACGGCTCCTCTTGAGGGCTTTGAGACCGTGCATTTAAAAGGCAACCACGAAGACCTTTTGCTCTGTTTTTATGATAACGGGGCAAACGGCGATGTCTGGCTGTTAAACGGCGGCGCGGCCACCATCGAGAGCTATGGGATTAAACTTCCCGGCATGTTCACGGAAATGGAAGATTTACAGTCGATACGGCGCGAATTCCGCCGATTCTTGCCGCCAAGTCACCTTGATTTCTACCGCAGCCTGAAAACATCATACACGGTGGGAGACTACATGTTTGTCCACGCCGGCGTTAATCCGGGAACGCCTCTTGAAAATCAGCAGGAGTCATCGCTTCTTTGGATTCGTGAGGAGTTTCTGAATTGCCGAGAATCTTTCGGCAAAATAGTAGTGCATGGTCATTCCGTCAGGCCGTTTCCCGACATCAGGCCCAACCGTATCGGCATTGATACCGGAGCCTTCTATAGCGGGATACTAACTTGTCTGGTATTAGAGGGCAAGGAACGACGATTTCTGCAAACTTAGCGTTATGAGATGAGGAGCGGATTGTTGAGAAAAAGGATTTTGGTAACCGGCGGAGCCGGTTTTTTAGGCTCTCACTTGTGCGAGCGGCTGATTGCCGACGGCCATGATGTCCTGTGCGTTGATAATTTCTTCACCGGCGCCAAAGACAACATTATCCATCTTATGGACGATCCCCATTTCGAATTGATGCGCCACGACATCACCTTTCCGCTCTATGTGGAAGTGGATGAAATCTACAATCTGGCTTGTCCGGCGTCTCCCGTCCATTATCAGTTCGATCCCGTGCAAACCACCAAGACCAGCGTACACGGCGCCATCAACATGCTCGGACTGGCCAAACGGACGCAGGCAAAAATCTTTCAAGCCTCCACCAGCGAAGTCTATGGCGACCCGGAGGTCCATCCCCAGACCGAAGACTATCGCGGTAACGTCAACGTCATCGGTCCAAGGGCGTGTTATGACGAGGGCAAGCGTTGCGCCGAGACCTTGTTTTTTGATTACAAGCGCCAGCATAACCTTAATATCCGGGTGGCGCGTATTTTTAACACCTATGGTCCGCGCATGCACCCCAATGACGGGCGCGTGGTCTCCAACTTTATCGTCCAGGCCTTGAAAGGCGAGGCGATCACCCTGTACGGCGACGGCTCACAAACCCGCTCATTTTGTTATGTAAACGATCTGATTGACGGT
The DNA here is from genome assembly GCA_001830425.1 of Rhodospirillales bacterium RIFCSPLOWO2_02_FULL_58_16. NCBI lineage: Bacteria > Pseudomonadati > Pseudomonadota > Alphaproteobacteria > Rhodospirillales > Rhodospirillales bacterium RIFCSPLOWO2_02_FULL_58_16. The sequence continues at coordinate 21,800 of MIAA01000026.1, read as the reverse complement.
TTTATCCGATTGATGGGCGCTCCTGACAATATCACGGGGCCGATGAACCTCGGCAATCCCGATGAATTCACCATCCGTCAACTGGCGGAAACGGTTATAAAACTGACCGGATCATCTTCGATCATTGAAACCTATCCCTTGCCCGCCGACGACCCCACTCAACGCTGTCCCGATATCTCGTTAGCCAAGGACAAACTGGGCTGGCAACCGAAGGTGCCGTTAAAGGCGGGTCTGGAAAAAACCATCAACTACTTCAAAGGAGTCCTATGACCAAGCATCCCGCATTATACATCATGGGCCTGTTTGCGTTTCTGTTCGGCACGACGGCAATGGCCCAGGGGCTGCCTTCCGAGAAGATATTGCCGTTGTCTTTGGCCAACGAGGCGGCGCTTGCCGCGCTCGCCGACTGCGAGGCGAAAGGTTACCGGGTCAGCGTCGCCGTTACCGACAAAAGCGGGTTGATCAAGGTCCACATCAAGGGGGACGGCGCCGGTCCCCACACGCTCGACAGCAGTTCGCATAAGGCCTACACATCGGCGAGCATGCGCAAATCGACGGCGGTTCTTGTCGATATGCTCGCCAAGAACCCGGCCTCCGAAGGGATCAAGTACATGAACGACAAGATTCTGGTCCTCGGCGGCGGATTGCCGATAACGGTCGGCGAGGAAGCAATCGGCGGCATCGGCGTCGGCGGGGCGCCGGGGGGGCATCTGGACGAAGCCTGCTCACAGGCCGGCATCGACAAAATCAAGGATCGGCTGAAATAACGTAAAACAACCTATTGTGCCTATTTTTTGACCAGACTACTATATGTTCTCCAGATGGGGGATACATGACCAACGCGCTTTACTACGGCGACAACCTGAAGGTTCTGCGCGAATCGATTGCCGACGAAAGCATTGATCTGGTCTATCTCGACCCCCCGTTCAATAGCCAAGCCGACTACAACGTTCTATTCAAAAGTCATTCCGGCAAAGCCGCCGACGCCCAGATCGAGGCCTTCAAGGATACCTGGGCCTGGGGCGACGAGGCCGAGCTGGCTTATTCCGAAGTACTGGCCTCGCCCAACACCCAGGCCGCCGAGATGTTGAGCGCCATGCGCTCGTTCCTGGGCGAAAATAACATGATGGCCTATCTCGCCATGATGACGGTGCGTTTGCTGGAATTGCGCCGGGTCTTGAAATCAACCGGCTCGCTCTATCTCCATTGCGATCCGACAGCCGGCCATTACCTGAAAATTCTACTGGATGCCGTGTTCGGCAAAGAAAATTTCAGGAATGAAGTTATTTGGCAGAGGACAAACGCTCACAATTTCAAATCAAAACAGTTTCATCGCGTTCACGATACTATATTTTATTACACAAAATCAGATAGATATTATTATCGCCAACCCTTTAGGGCTTTTTCACAACAGCAGCTTGATCGATATGAAGAAGATCCGGAGACCGGACGCTTATTCACCGGACAAGACCTGACGATTATCGGCGGAGATTTAACGCCTTGGCGAGGAACCGTTCCTACAACGCCACGGGGCTGGGGTTTAAGCTTGGCCGAACGTGAAAAATTATGGAATACAGGATTGATCCTAAAGCGGAAGGATGGATCGCCTCGCCTTGATGGCCGCAAAGTATGGCTTGATGAAAAAGAAGGGACACCCGTTTCGGATATGTGGACCGATGTGCATCGTATTGCCAATACAAGCAGCGAACGTCTCGGCTACCCAACCCAGAAGCCCGTCGCCTTATTGGAACGTATTCTGAGGGCTTCATCGAACGAAGGCGATGTGGTCCTTGACCCTTTCTGCGGCTGCGGCACCACGGTTCACGCCGCGCAGAAAATGGGGAGGAGCTGGATCGGCATCGACATAACACACCTTGCTATTTCACTGATCGAGCGGCGTCTGAAGGACGCATTTCCCGGCATCGAGTTCGATGTCCACGGCACGCCCAAGGATTTGGCGAGCGCGCAAGACCTGGCCCGGCGCGACAAGTATCAATTCCAGTGGTGGGCGGTGTCGCTGGTGGACGCCCGACCGTACGCCGGCAAAAAGAAGGGGGCGGACGGCGGCATCGACGGCATCCTGTTCTTCAGGGGCGACGCCAACAAAACCGAAAAAGCCCTCGTTTCGGTAAAAGGCGGCGAGAATGTCGGCGTGGGCATGGTGCGCGACCTGACCGCCGTGGTCGAACGCGAAAAGGCCGCCATCGGCATTTTAATCTCGCTGGCGCTGCCTACCAGACCGATGGAAAAGGAGGCCGCCGCCGCAGGCTTGTTTGAGAAGACGCCGAAAATCCAGATCATCACCCTGGCCGAACTGTTCCAGGGCATCAAACCGCGCATCCCGCTGATCGACGCCGCCGCCACCTTCAAGACGACGGCCAAGGAAGATCACAACAAGAGCAAGCAGGGTAAACTTCTGTAATGCCGACCGCCGCCTGTCCATAAAACCGGGGTTAGCTCAGCTCACAGTTCCCTTCTTCTCCACTTCTTCCCATCCGCCCCGATCCGTCTGGCGCAGATATGTGACTTCGTGGCCGGCGGCCTCGTACGCTTTCCAGCGTTCACGCGCCGCTTGCTTGGCGGCCTCGTCATTGCCGTTGAACAACTCAAAGCAACGCTCGAATTCCCCCACCCGTTCCGATACCGCGCCGTCGGCAAGAAACAGGAAAGATGCCTGATTGGGGTTCTCGTCTTTATCGGTCAACCACACCGGTTGATCTTCGGCGGCGCCGTCTTTGGCGGAGCCGTGAGGCAGCCAGGAATTTTGGTCATAGGTCCACAGCAGAGCGTTCAGCGCTTCCACCCTCGCCGCCGAGCCGGCAATGACAACGGCCCGCTTCCCCGCCTGAAGGGTTTTTTCCAACAGTTTAGGCAGAGCCTTTTCCAACGGCCATTTTTGCAGATGGTAGAATTTGACCTCGGTCATCACCCCTGCTCCTGAAAGCTCACTTGTCCTCGTAGCAGTCGGCAATCAGACGGTTGAGCAGACGCACGCCGTATCCTGTTCCGCCCTTGGGCGTTATGGCCTTGTCCTTGCTTGTCCAGGACACCCCGGCGATATCCAGATGCGCCCACGGCGTTTTGCCGACGAAGCGTTGAAGGAATTGGGCGGCGGTGATGCTTCCCGCCCCTCGGTCGCCGCTGATGTTTTTCATGTCGGCGATGTTGGATTTAAGCATGTTGTCGTATTCATCATCCAGCGGCATCCTCCACAGTTTTTCGCCTTCCAGATCACCGGCCTTGGCGATGTGCGCGGCCAGCGAATCGTTGTTGGAGAACAGCCCCGCCTTCTCATTGCCGAGGCAGATAACAATGGCCCCGGTAAGAGTAGCCAGATTGATCATCATCCTCGGCTTGAAGCGCTCCTTGGCGTACCAGAGGGCGTCGGCCAGCACCAGACGGCCTTCGGCATCGGTGTTGACGACTTCAATGGTCTGTCCCGACATTGAGGTGACGACGTCTCCCGGACGTTGGGCGGCGCCCGACGGCATGTTCTCCACCAACCCGATAACGCCGACGGCATTGACCTTGGCCTTGCGCCCGGCCAGCGCCTTCATCAGGCCGATAACAACCGCCGAGCCGGCCATGTCATATTTCATATCCTCCATGCCGAGCGCCGGCTTGATGGAGATGCCGCCGGTATCGAAGGTCACTCCTTTGCCGACGATAACGATGGGAGCGTCGGCCTTGGACTTGCCGCCGCCGGTATGGTTGCGATGTGCGCCGTTCCATTGCATGACCACCAGTTTGGACTCGTGCGCCGATCCCTGGCCGACGCCGAGCAGCGCCCCCATGCCGAGGCGCTTCATGCTGTTTTCGCCCAGCACTTCCACCTTGATCCCCAGTCTGGACAGCTCCTTGGCGCGGCCGGCCAGAGTCTCCGGATAGAGAATGTTAGCCGGCTCGGAAACCAGATCGCGGGCGAGAAATACGCCGGCGGCAACGCACTCGCGCAGGGCGAAGGCGGTCTGCGCCCGCTCCGGCGAATCGCAAAGGAACTTCATCGCCTTGAGCGTCGGTTTATCCTCCTTTTTCTCCTTGGTGCGGTACTTGTCGAAGCGGTACGAGGCGAGGCGCGCCCCGTAGGCAAGCTCCGCCGCCATTTCCGCAGCGCCCGGTTTGACGCCGCTCAATGAATCAACAATCACCGATACGTTCGGAGCGCCCTTAACGGCGAACGCCGAGTAAAGCCGCCCGCCGATCGCCTGCAAACGCAAGGCGTTGATTTTCGAAGCCTTGCCCAAACCGATCACATAAGCGCGGTCCAATCTGGTTTCCGCCGGAACCAACAAGTTCAGGCTTTGGTCCTTGTCGCCGTTGAAGCGCCCGGCCTTGATGGCGCGAACCAATCCGCCCTTCATATGCCTGTCCAGCATTTTGGCGCCGGCGGTGAGCTTGCCGCCGTCAAGGACGCCGACAACGACGGCGCCGGTTGCAGGCAAGGCGGACTTGGCAAACGTAATCTTCATGGCAGCCCTCATTATTTGACGTGGGTCAGGAATTGGCGGTGAAATTTTTGGGAATGGGATCTGCGTTCATGCCGCCGCCGGTCAACCAAACGACGCCGCCCGGCAAACTGGTGACTATGCTGACCAGTCCGAATAAAAGCGACAATACCAGCGCCCCCTCTTCGGGAACGCCGATAAGACTGAAAGCATAGACCATGGCGCCCTCGCGCACGCCCCAACCGGCAATAGAGATGGGAAGAATGGTGATCAGGATGACCGGCGGAATCAAGGCGATGCAATCCAGCCAGCTAATCTCCAGACTCAGCCCCACCGCCATTAAATAAACCCCCAACGTCAAGTTCAGGTGGCCGGTGGCCGACCAGCTTATGACCTTGAAAAGATGCAATGGATTAAGAAAAACGGTGCGCGTATCGGCGGCCAGGGTGGCCAGACCACGCACCAGACGCCAGCGCCGAAGCGACGACGGCAAACGATCCAGCATCATCAGCGCCGCCATCCCCGCCCCCGCCCCCGCTGATAACAGCGCGATGCCGCTGACGGCCCATGAGGCGGTTTCAACGCTGACCCTCGGCAGAAAAAATGGTTGGGTCGCAACGACGACGATCAGCAAGGCAAGAACGGTGGCCGCTCTCTCCAGCATAACGCCGTTAACGGCATTGCCCAATGTCATCCCGACTCTATAGGTGCGATAAATACGCACCGCGTCGCCCCCTACCGATGACGGCAGGGTCTGACTGAAAAATGCCCCGATATAGTATATCCTGAGCGCCGTTATAAACTTCAGCGGCGCCTTGATGGCATCCATCACCGCCATCCAGCGAAAAACGCAGATCACCAGTTGTAACAAAAAAATAACCGTGGCCAGCGCCAACATCGTCCGGTCAACCTCAACCAGTCGCGTCATGGCGGCGTCGAGATTAATACGACCGAGCAGGAACCAGATCAGGGTTCCCGACACCAGAAATTTAACCGCAATGCCTATCCATTTTTTCATGACGGAACTGTTTGTTTATTGAACAAAGACGCACACCGGCGAACATCTAGCACATATCGTGATTCTGTACATGCGGGAATGCGTCATCAGTCCTGCTTGATCTTCAACGGCATCCGCTTGCGGCCCCAGGTTCCGGCGGGACCGTCAAAAACGCCGGCGCATGCGGCGCCGCACTTCACACAGCGCCCGTCATCGGTGAGGTTCCAGACGGAAAGTTGATACCAGTCCCGTCCGATGAGAATTTCTCCGCATTCGTGACAGTATGTGCTGTCGGATTCCGGATCATGAGCGTTGCCGATATAGGCGTAGCGCACACCGTTTCCGAGAGCGACAGCGCACGCTCTTTGCAGGGAGAACAGGGGCGTTTTCGGTTTATCCGTCATCTTCCAGTCGGGATGAAATGCGGAAAAATGCATAGGCACGTCCGGCCCCAGGTTGTTCACCACCCAGCGGGTCATGGCGTCAATCTCGGCCTCGCTGTCGTTCTCGCCGGGAATCAGCAAAGTAGTGATCTCAAGCCACACGTCCGTCTCCAGCTTGAGATATTGCAACGTCTCCAGCACAGGCTGCAAATGCCCGGAACACAGCCTTGAATAAAAATCATCGGTGAAGCCCTTGAGGTCTACATTGGCGGCGTCCATGCAGGAGAAGAACTCCTCGCGGGGCGCCTCCGAGATATAGCCGGCGGTCACCGCCACCGTCTTGACGCCCAGGGCATGGCAAGCCTTGGCCACATCAACGGCGTATTCCAGAAAAATCACCGGGTCGTTATAGGTGAAGGCGACGCTCTTGCAACCGGTTCGCACCGCCGCCTCGGCGATCATCTTCGGCGAGGCCCGGTCGGTCAGCCGGTGAAATTCACGAGCTTTCGAAATATCCCAGTTCTGGCAGAATTTGCAGGTAAGATTGCACCCCGCCGTGCCGAACGACAGAATCGGCGTCCCCGGAAGAAAGTGGTTCAGCGGCTTCTTCTCGATGGGATCGATGCAAAACCCCGACGAGCGCCCGTAGGTGGTAAGAACTACCCGGCCATCCTTGCAGGCCCGGACAAAACAAAGCCCGCGCTGCCCCTCGCGAATTTTACATAGTCGAGGGCAAAGATCACACTGCACCCGCCCGTCATCCAACGTTCGCCAGTAACGTCCGGGGTAAGTCTCAATGCCTGGTTCAAGCGGCGCATCCATAGTTTGCGGACTCCACGGCAAGCCGACAGACTCCTTACGACGGCTTGCCTTCCTCGGGTGATGGCGTCGTCTTCGGCGTCGTCTCCGGCGAACCCTCCTGCTGCGTCTGCGCCTGAGGAGTCGGCTCACTCGGCAGTTCTTGCGGCGCCGGTTGCTGCTCCTCGGGAAGCGCTTCCTCCACTTGTTGGGTGAGCGCCGGTTCTGCCGCCGCCTCCTCTTGCTTAGGTTCTTCCTTGGATTCTTCCTTGAGTTCCTCTTTAGGTTCCTCTTTAGGCTCCTCTTTAGGTTTTTCCTTGGGTTCTTCCTTGGGTTTTTCAACCTTCGGCGTCTCGACGCGGGCGCTGCCGTCCCAGTTCACTTCGTATAAGGTGAGGTCATCGGCAAACCCCTTCAGCGCGAATTTGCCGCGACTGATGAAGTTAATTCCCTTGCCGGCGCAAATGCCGTAAACGGTTTCGGAAGCGAATATCTGATCCGACTTGGCCTTATCGACAATGCGCGCCGAAAGCTGGACCGTAGTGCCGAACAGGTCGTCGTCTTCGGCTATCGGCTCGCCGGCGTTGATGCCGATCTTCAAATGCAAAGGCAAATCGGGATTATCCTTGTTGTGGGCCGCGACTTTTTTCTGGATCGAGATTGCCGCCTCAACGCCGTTGGAGGTATTGGCGAACGACGCCATGATGCCGTCGCCGGTATGCTTGATCTCCTTGCCGGTAAACTCGGTGAGAGCGTCGCGGACGATAACGTTATGGGCGCGCACCACTTTCTGGGCCACGGCGTCGCCCCTGGTTTGGGTAAGCACGGTAGAACCCACCATGTCGGTAAACATCACCGTGATCGGCCCCGTTTTTTCTTCTTTCTCCTTGGGCTTGTTCCACTCGTTAAGGGCATCGCCCAGATTCTTGCCGAGAAGCTTCCGGTCATCCCGGTAAGTATTCATGGCGTTGCGTCCGGCCTGGAACATCTGCATGTAGCGGGAGTCGGCCAGCAGATAGTTTTGACATTTGTCGGAAAAGGTTTCGGCTTCCGCTTTCTTGAAGCCCATGCTCTTGACGGCTTCGCCGAGGACAACCGCTTTGGTGCGACCGTCCAGGTTGTGTTTCTGACATTGAGCGTCGCAGGCGCCGGCGAGAAACAGATTGACCCCGAACTTGTTAAAATTGTCCTGCATGTCATGGCTGATCTTGACCTCAGACAAGCCGTCGTTAAGGAACTTCATCAGAAAGTCGATGTGCTCCATGGTCTGCGGCGAAACGGCTTTCAAAGCCTCCGCCTCTTTCAGCGTCTCTGCTTCCTTTTTCGCCTGATCATTGTTCCGGTCTTCATCCGGCGGCGTGTGGGGAAGCGGTTGGTTTTTTTGCTTCGGCTTCGGTTCCGGAGCAAAATCGGGGCGCTCAGGCGCTGCGCCGAGAGGCTGCCTGGTAAGCACCGTCTTGGCTATGGAGAGGCCGCTGACAAGGAAGGTGACGACAAAAACACCGAAAAGGATATTGGATTGAGTGTTCTTGGCAAACGAGGTATCGCGCAGCCATATGCCGCCCATCGCCATGAAAATGCCGGCGATGATGAGGCTGATCATTGTAATCAACAGAAGTTTGATGACAATGCTCATGAAAGACACCTGCGGACGCTTTTGGCTTTTACCCTTGTTTTCCGCCGCCGGCTTTTTATTTTTCGCCTTGTCGGCATGCGCCTTTTTGGCGCTGCCGGGCTTGGCGGGCGTAGGCTTGGCTTTTACGGGCGCAGGCTTGTGGACGGGAGGCGCCGCCGGCGCCGGCTTGGAGCTGTCGTAAATATTGCTTTCGGCGCCGACGCCCTTGACGGGATCGTACGCTTCCCTGACGATCTTGACGGCTGAAATCGTTGAAATATGCTCAAGAGACTTGGCGTCATTCATCGCTAGGTCTTTTTTTGCCGCAGGGTAGCGGGAGTGAAGCTCCCACTCTCCCTCCTGCCCGTGTTTTATATAAACTTCGAAATTTACTTCCAGCTTATCGGACATATCCCCTCCACGGGGCCGGATAAAAATAATTCGTCGTGAGCAGACTTTATTGCTTAATTATTTGACGCCATGCCCAATGCCGTCATCATTATTATATGGAAAATTATCATATAAGAATAATAATCTTCACAGAAAATGTGATGCGATCCGGAGGCCGGGCATATTATTGATCAGGAGTGGAAACCGCAGTGAATAGATCGGGAGATTATATAGAAAAAATCCTGTTCCATTTCACCTTGCCATTACCCGGTCAATCCATATAGGTTCTTGTCGAGTAACAGGAGACTACGAATCGATGGTAGAAGAAGACGAACCGATAGTTATCAAGCCGCCGCACTCGATAAATTCAAAGGTGTCGATCGGAGGCGCCGGAGCGGTTGACCTCGAAGCCTTGAAAAGGGCCGAAGAGGTCATCGCCGGCATGTCCGGCAACTACCTGGAATGGGTGGAGGAAGACCTGGTCAAGATCCAGAAAGCCTTCGACGCCCTGAAATCCGGCAAGCCTGAGGATCACAAGCATCTCCTCGATCAGATTTTCCGGGTCGCTCACGACATTAAAGGCCAGGGCGGCAGCTTCGACTACGGCATGATGACAATCCTCGGCAACGGGCTGTGCCGCTTCGTCGAACAGACTCAAACCGTCGGATCAAGCGAGTTTCAGGTCATTCAGCTTTATATCGACACCATGAAGCTGGTCATTTCCAAGCGCATGAGCGGCGACGGCGGCAAGGAGGGAGAGCAAGTCCTCAGAGGCCTCGATATGGTCGTCGCTAAAACCGCCAACAAGCAAGCCGTCTGAACCCTCCCCGAAACCTCCCAATGACCGAAGCTATGCATCCATATCGCACCCATACCTGTGGTGAGTTGAGACCGGACAACGCCGCCCGGAACGTCAGGCTGTCGGGCTGGCTGCACCGCAAGCGCGATCACGGCAACCTGCTTTTTATCGATCTGCGCGACCACTACGGCCTGACTCAACTGGTTATTGATATCTCCAGCCCGCTGTTCAAGATCGCCGAGAGCGCCCGCCCCGAAAGCGTGCTGACCGTCACCGGAACGGTGGTCAAGCGCTCCGCCGACACCGTCAACCCCGACCTTCCTACCGGCGAGGTGGAACTGCATGTAGAGCATATCCATGTGGAATCGCCCGCCGATGTGCTGCCCATGCAGGTCGCCGGCGACGCCGACTTTTCCGACGATATGCGGCTGCGTCACCGCTTCCTTGATCTTCGGCGCGAAAACATGCACGCCAATATCCTGCTGCGCTCCAGGGTCATTTCCTCTATCCGCCGCCGCATGACCGCGCAAGGTTTCCTGGAAATCCAGACCCCCATTCTTACCGCCTCGTCGCCGGAAGGAGCGCGTGACTATCTGGTGCCCAGCCGTAACCATCCGGGAAAGTTCTACGCCCTTCCCCAGGCGCCCCAGCAGTTCAAGCAGTTGTTGATGGTGTCGGGGTTTGACAAATACTTTCAGATCGCCCCCTGCTTCCGCGACGAAGACGCCCGCGCCGACCGCTCGCCGGGCGAGTTCTATCAGCTTGATTTCGAGATGGCCTTCGTCACCCAGGACGATGTGTTCGTCGCCATCGAGCCTGTGCTGCACGACGTATTCCATGAATTCGGCGGCGAGCGCACCGTCACCGCGCCGCCGTTCCCACGCATTCCTTATGCCGAGAGCATGCTTAAATACGGTTCCGACAAGCCCGATCTGCGCAACCCGCTGACCATCGCCGACGTTACCGAGTCGTTTCGCGGCTCCGGCTTCGGCCTGTTCGCCCGTAATATAGACAAGGGCTGGATCGTACGCGCCGTCCCGGCGCCCGGCGCCGCTTCACAACCGCGCAGCTTCTTTGACAAGCTGAATGACTGGGCGCGGGCTGAAGGCGCCGGCGGCCTCGGTTACATCATCTTCGCCGACGGCGAGGCGCGCGGCCCCATCGGCAAGAATCTGGAGGCCTCCCGCATCGCCGCCGTCAAGGACGCCTCCGGCGCCGGCGACGGCGACGCCGTGTTCTTCGTCTGCGGTCAGAAGAAAGACGCCGAAAAGTTCGCGGGCGCGGCGCGGGACAGGCTGTGCAATGAACTCGGCCTGCGCGAAACCGGCGCTTTCCGCTTTTGCTGGATCGTTGACTTCCCGATGTATGAAATGAACGAGGACACAGGCCGGATCGAGTTCAGCCACAATCCGTTCTCCATGCCCCAGGGCGGGCTGGAGGCGCTGGAGACCAAGCCGCCGCTCGACATCCTCGCCTACCAGTACGATATCGTTTGTAACGGAGTGGAGCTGTCCAGCGGCGCCATCCGCAACCACATCCCGCAGATCATGTACAAGGCCTTCGATATCGCCGGCTACGGCAAGGAAAAGGTGGAGGAACAGTTCGGCGGCCTGTTGTCGGCCTTCAGGTTCGGGGCGCCGCCCCACGGCGGCTCGGCGCCGGGCATCGACCGCATCGTCATGATGCTGGCCGACGCCCCCAATATCCGCGAGATTATCGCTTTCCCGATGAACCAGCAGGCCCAGGACCTGCTGATGGGAGCGCCGGCGAACGTCGAGCCGGAACGGCTGCGCGACCTGCACATCCGCCTTGTCCCGCCGAAGACAAGGAAAGAAGAAAGCGCGTAATGCCAACGGCCATTGATATTGACCTATGACAGCTCCGGCGCTTTCCCCTCCTTACCAAGGAGGGGTCAGGGGGAGGTTGCCGCGACTACCCCCTCTAACTCCCCCTTGAAGCAAGGGGGAGAATTTTTAAGAGTCATTTTTTACGGCACTGGCATAAAACCTCTACTTTACGTCGGCGGCTATCTGCATGCGGAAGTCTACGTTCCAAACCTATGCTCTCTTTATGTTCTGTCGATTGACCTGGGCTTTGATCTATCCTCAAGATATGGTTGGAAACCTCATTTAAGGAGCCGATAGCCATGGCTGTTATCCCTCATGACTGTCCCCATTGCGGGGTAAAGAATATAAGCTTCGATATCTTGCACGAATACCAGCATCCCTCCCAAAAAGGAATGATCTATACGTTTGTGAAGTGTGCGGGCTGCGAGGAAGCTGCGGTAGCGGTTTTTGTTCAAAATGGAAGTGAGGTGTCACGAGGCTCATTCAGTTTTGCCTCTCACGCCCAATCGTGTCCGAAGGAAGTGAAGTTGATAGCCTTCTACCCATCCCCTGAATCGCCGGATGCTCCCAATCATCTTCCGGATAATGTTCTGACTTTTTTTAATGAAGCCGTCGCCAACGTGAAAACAGGACCAACCGCTTCTGTAATGATGTTTAGAAAGTGCATTGAGGTCGCCTTAAAAATTATTGCGCCGGAACTTCAGGGCAACTTGGTTCAACGCATCGAAGAGGCGGCGAAAAAAGGGCGCATCACCTCAGAACTGGCCGAATGGGCGCATCATATCCGCCTCGCTGGAAACGACGCCGCCCACGACGAAACCCCATTCACGCCGGATGAAGCCGCTGAGTTGCACAAGTTTACAGAGCTTCTTTTAATGTATTTCTTCACCCTGCCGGGCATGTTGAAAGAACGGAAGAACATAAAGGCCGATCAATAAATTAAGTTCGCAATTCCGAGGATATGTACTTAATTTATGCAGAATTAAGGGCCAAAATTCAAAATGACGAAAGCGGTTTTTACTACGAAGATTAATCCGACCTACGATGATCTTCCCGAGGATCGCTACCACTTCCCACGGACATACTTGAAGACGGCTTCGGACGCAGTGGGCGACTGGATTGTATACTACGAACCTCGACGCTCCAGCGGCGACCTTATGAGCCGAGGCGGACGTCAATCATATTTTGCCATCGCGCGGGTAACTCGGATCGAGGAAGATACTCAACGCCCCGATCATTTTTACGCTTTTGTCTCAGATTATATGGAACTTGATCGGCCCGTCCCTTTCAGAGAGGGTGAGCACTATTATGAGGGTACGCTCCGGCGCGAGGACGGCGGAACAAGCAAAGGTGCTTTCGGACGTGCTGTCCGTCGCATCCCTGATAAAGAATACGACCTCATCCTCCAAGCCGGCTTCGCGGAGGAAATTGAACGGTCCGATACCAGCAATGTTGTCGCCACACACTTTTCAGAGTTTGCCGAGGATCAGGCAACATTCGATCATCCTATCATTGAAAGGATGATAGCCCGTCCATTCCGTGATGTTGCTTTCTCCCGACATGTTAAGACGGCCTATGACAACACTTGCGCCGTTACCGGCCTTCGCCTGATAAATGGCGGTGGCCGATCCGAGGTTCAGGCGGCCCACATCCGCCCTGTTGCCGCCTCAGGACCGGATTCAGTGCGTAACGGTTTGGCGCTTAGCGGAACGGTTCATTGGATGTTTGACCGTGGCCTAATCTCAATCAACGACGATTACAGAATCATCGTAAATCGTGACAATGTTCCGGATGCTGTCAGCCGTATGATAAATGCGGATGGGCATCTACGCCTGCCATCATCGCCGGACCTCCGTCCGCATCCTCAGTTTCTTCGGTATCATCGGGAGCAGGTGTTCAAGGGGTGAGATCGACCGCAAAACATGCGCGGCCTTTCAGCCGCAATAAACCTCCCTCTGCCCGACCTATATTTAACCTCCCCTGACCTCTCCTTCGTGAGGAGGGGAAGGAAAAATCCTCCTCTTGCAAAGGGGAGGTCAGGAGGGGTGTGTTACTTGAACGCTTCACATCTGGCGGGTCTCCTCCCCAGACGTGCCGCAATTTGACCCCAATCAATCTTGATGTGTCTCTACCTGACGTCGGCGGCTATCTGCATGCGGACGATGCTGTCGGGATCGTCAACGACGCCGTTGCGGTGACTCGGCCCCTTCTTGATGTTGTCCACGAGTTCCATGCCCTTCGTCACCTTGCCCCAGACGGTGTACTTGCCGTCAAGAGACGGCGCGGCGTCCAGCATGATAAAGAACTGGGAGTCGGCGCTGTCGGGATCGGAAGTTCTGGCCATCGACGCCACGCCGCGTACATGAAGCTCTTTGGAGAACTCCGCGACAAGCTTGTTTCCCGAGCCGCCCGCGCCGTTGTCGCCGCCCTGGGCCATGAAGCCTTCGATCACCCGGTGGAACTTAAGGCCGTCATAGAACTTTTCGCGCACCAGTTTCTTGATCTGGGCGACGTGATTGGGGGCCAGATCAGGCCGCATCTCGATGATCACGCGGCCATCCTTAAGGTCCAGATAGAGAGTGTTCTCGGGATCAGCCGCCTCGGAGGCTCCGGTCATGACCACGACGCCGGCAAAAAGAGCAATGATGAAAAATGCATTACGCACCATTTTGTTAAATCCATTTAATGATCTTGGTTGGGGCCGACGCTAACATATCAGGCAAGGCGCCGGACAGGGGTTATTCCTCAAGCGAACAGGGCGTCGATCTCGGCCTGGCTGATTTTGTTCTCGCTGTCCAGTTGGGGACCGTTAAGCAACTTCTCATCCTCGGTCTTTTTATGTCCGCCTTCCGGTTTAACCTCGATCTTTTCCAGTTCTTCCTTGCCCCAGATATCCATCAGGGCGGTTACCTTCTTTTCGACATAGGTGACTGATTTGGCGATCTTGGTTACCCGCTGGCCGGTAATGTCCTGAAAGGAGCAAGCCTCAAAAACGTTCTGTCCGTTCTTCTCAATCTTGTCGAGTTGAGCGAGCAATGCGGCATCGGTGATTCCCGCCCTCAGTTTTGCCACCGCCTCATCGTTGCCTTCCATGGCCCCCATTATGGTTTCGGTAGCCTCTTCGGTGGCGGCGACGATGGCGTCCAACTGGTCGGACATGCTCTCGAACTGATGTACGTTCTCGGAATCCCGCTCAATGGAAACCAGTTCCTCGCGGACCCTCTGAATGTAATGAAAAAGGCCGAGAAGTTCTTTCCTTAGCGCGTCAACTTCCAATTTATGCGTCATGATGCCGATCCCGTCGATCCGTTACGATCCCCAATAATAACAAAAGCGTAGCCGATTTCACCTATATTATTGGCGTCGATTCGCTACAAAAACATGACTGCCACATTATGCTAAATCGAGGGGCCTGTCACTCTCGGCAAATCGCCGAGACGCGCCTTATCAAGGTGTCGCAAATTATTAACGTCGATAATGGCGCTGATGGCCCTGACGTAGTTCATGCCGCGCTCCGAGTAGCTCTTCAATCTACCGGCCAGGGCCATGCCGTCCACCGTTGCTCCGATGCCGCGAATTTCTTCCCGCGCCTCGCGGAATTCCCGGTATGACCGGTGAGAATTGAGATTAAGGGCGTACGCCTTGACCGAATCAAGCAAACTTGAAAACGCCCTGATCCCATGGGATTTACCCTCATCGCGCTGGCCCGGAGTCAAATTGCCCGACGGTGAAAAAGCCCACTGTCCGAAGATGGCGTTGCCTTCACGAACATACCGCGATGTGCCCCAGCCGCTTTCCTCGGCGGCCTGCGCCAGAGCCAGCGAAGGAGGGATGACGTCGGCGCAACGCAACAGGCTGTCAATCAGTTCGACGCCGATGGCGGCTTCCTTAACGCGATAACGCTCGGTCATCACCTCCAGCCACAGCCTGTCGATGGGGTCCACCCCCTCGCCCATCACTATTTGATAGCGCAGTTGCCACAAGCGGCGACGCTCGGCCGAAATTTCCTCGTTAGCATGAAGAACCAGAGGAAGAATGCTCTTGAAAAAAACCAGCTTGCGCACCTCGTTCTCGCGGATATCGGACATATCCGAAGGCAGAGAGGCAATGAAAATACGAGGCACAATGTTATGGCCGGAAATACCCGATTTAAGATCATAGCCCATGCGTTTGAAGGTATCGGTAAGGCTGACGGCCGAATTACCGGCAAACGCCATGGATTCCGTCTTCCATCCCACGACCTCCGCTTTCGCCGCCCGCTCCGGCAGCAGCATGGATACCTTGGGAGTCGCCGTCGCTCCGATCAAGGGGTCAGATACCGCCACCGTCAACAAAGCGACAAAAAGAATGCCGACGAACCCCAGGGCGCTACGCTCAAAACTCATCGTCATTTGCGGGTCTCCTGCGCGAACGATCAAAGGCGGCGCCCGGCCGCCTTGATTTTTGGTCTCACGCTGAAGAAGCCCTCCCCCTCGTACACAGCAGTTGATAAACAAAATCCTGCGCAACGAAATTCTGACGGAACCTTAGGCCGGCCGGATAGCTTATAGTTGATGATGAATAAAAAAACCAGCCGATTTTACATGTCGTCCACGGAGCGCACTTCGGTTACCTCCGGGATATAATGCCTGAGCATATTCTCGACGCCGTGCTTAAGGGTCATGGAGGCGCTGGGACAACCGGAGCAAGCTCCGTGCATGTGCAGATAGACGATGCCGTCGGCAAAGTCATGGAAAGTGATGTCGCCGCCGTCCTGGGCCACCGCCGGACGCACCCTGGTGTCCAGAATCTCCTTGATCCTGGCGACAATAGGATCATCGTCGCCGCTCCCGACAATTTCCGCGCCCTCCTCGATGACCAGCTTGCAGGAAGTGAAATGATCCATGATGGCGCTGAGGATCAAGGGTTTTAAAACGTTCCAGTTCTTGTCGTCGGACTTGGTTACGGTAATAAAGTCTCCGCCGAGGAATACGCCGCTGACTCCTTCGATCTCAAACAAACGCAGGGCCAACGGCGAGCGTCCGGCGCTTTCAGCGTCGGCAAAATTGGCGGCGCCGCCGCCCATTACCGAACATCCGGGAAGGAACTTTATGGTTGCCGGGTTGGGGGTGCCTTCGGTCTGAATGAACATATGCTGCCTCCTGGTTTATTTGGTTATTAAAAACCCGACGATGTCATGAATTTCGGCGAGGATCGGCTCGGCAACGGCGCGGGCTTTCTTGACGCCGTCGCGCAAAACGCCGTCCACATAGTCCTGAGCATCCATCAAACGACGCATCTCGTCCTGAATGGGAGCCAACTTGGCTACCGCCAGATCCGCCAGCTCCTGTTTGAAGGCGGAAAATTGACCGCCGCCGAACCGCTTGCAGATATCCTCGACGGAGGTCTCGGACAAGGCGGCGTAGATGCCTATCAGATTGGCGGCTTCCGGTCTGCCGTCCAAGCCCTCGGGAGTATCGGGCAGGACCTCGGGATCGGTTTTGGCTTTGCGTATTTTCCTGGAGATGTCGTCGGCGCTGTCGGTCATGTTGATCCGCGATTGATCGGAGGGATCGGATTTACTCATCTTTTTGGAGCCGTCGCGCAGACTCATAACCCTGCCGGCGGCGCCGAAAATCAGCGGCTCCGGTATCGGAAAAAAGTCGGTTCGGTAATCGTTGTTGAACTTCTGGGCGATGTCGCGGGACAATTCCAGATGCTGCTTCTGGTCCTCGCCGACCGGCACATGGGTGCTCTTGTAAAGCAGGATGTCGGCGGCCATCAGGTTAGGATAGGCGTACAGCCCCACCGAGGCGTTCTCCTTGTCCTTGCCGGCCTTTTCCTTGAATTGGGTCATGCGGTTGAGCCACCCGAGACGGGCGACGCAGTTGAGTATCCATGCCAGTTCGGCGTGACCGGCAACCTGACTCTGATTGAAAATGATGTTGTGCTTCGGATCAACGCCGGCGGCCAGCAGGCCGGCGGTCACCTCGCGGGTATTGGCGGAAAGCTCGGCGGGATTCTGCCAGACCGTAATGGCGTGCAGGTCAACGACGCAAAACAGGCAGTCGTAGTCCTTCTGCAGGCACACCCAGTTACGGATGGCCCCCAAGTAATTTCCCAGGTGCAGGTTGCCGGTAGGCTGCACGCCCGAGAAGATACGCTTCATGGTCCGATCCCTTTAATCTCATGAGGAGAGCGCGGCGGAGTTATGACGCTTAAGACTGCGGACGGTCAAGGCTCACTGTTCGGGATCAAAAAACAACACCATGGGAGGGATATCGGAGGACACAGCCGCACGCCTCATGCCTTGGCAGTTGTGAGGCATCGTAATGTTGCCCCACCTGTCGACCGCAATCATGCCCCCTGCTCCTCCGAGCCTGGTTATTTCTTCCATAGTCGCCGCCGCCGCCGTCTCAAGCCCGACCTTTTCATAGCGCATGCGGGCGGAAACGGTATGCGAGGCGCAGGTGCGGATAAAGTATTCCCCGGCGCCCGAGCAGGAAACGGCGACAAGATCATCCGCCCATGTTCCGGCCCCGATAAACGGCGAGTCGCCGACCCGCCCCCATCTTTTAAGAGGCGTTCCGCCCGTCGAGGTGGCGGCGGCAAGATTCCCATGGCGATCAAGGGCAACGGCGCCGACGGTTCCATGGCCCGTTTCCGGGCTTTTCCGATCCGTCCCTGCCGCTTCATGCTTTTTGATGAAAAAAGCGGCAGGATCAGAAATGGTTTCGATGCCCTGTGAACGAGCGAAACTGTCCGCGCCGTCACCGGCCAACATAACTTGCCGGCCGTCCTCCATCACCGCCCGCGCGGCGACAACGGGGTTGGCGATTTGACGAACAGCCGCCACCGCGCCGGCGCGGCGGGTCGCCCCGTCCATGACGGCGGCATCCATCTCGACCACGCCGTCCTCGTTCGCCGATGACCCCTTGCCGGCGCCGTAAAGCCCGGAACTCTCAAACCGATGAACCACCATTGATACGACATTGATTGCCGTGTATCCGGCTTCCAGCGCCTCCTGCCCCTTAACGATAAGTTCGCCAAGGTGAGCGTTTTGCTCGGCATAATCAAAATCACGAAGCGTAATGACCCCCCCGTGTATGGCCAAGGCATATGTCATTACAGGGTTCTGGAAGGTCCGAACGCCATCCGCCACGCGACATGGAAGCTGAGCGCAAACAGCGCCACGCCGGCTACATAAGGATCGCCATAGGGCACCATGTTGAACGGCATGCACCAGATATCCCAGAACCTTAAAAAAATGTTTAATATCATATCCATGACACATATCCTCCTTAATAGGATAAATAGTGCCACAATTTGAACAATGCGTCTGTGATTAGCGTCACGCTGATAAATGGAATGTAAAGATGATTAAATCCGTGTCGATGGTTTCCTTGGTCTGTCTGGCGCTTGGGGGATGCGCGGAAGCTTTCCCCGAGCTTGATGCTTTGGTTAAAGAGCTTAAGGCGGGACAGTCCACCGACCTGCGCGCCTTCGACGCCGCCTATGCGCGGGGCGACTACGCCGTCGCCGTCGGCGCGCTGGAAGACCTGGCCCGGCGAGGACATGCCAAGGCCCAATTCAACCTCGGCCTCATGTATGACAAGGGCGAAGGCGTTCCGGTAAATCACACGGAGGCGGCAAACTGGTATCTTCCGGCCGCCGAGCAGGAGATCGCCGAGGCTCAATACAACCTCGGCATCATGTACGCCAAGGGCCAGGGCGTGTTCCGCAATAATGACACGGCGATGGAGTGGTTCGCCAGAGCGGCCGGACACGGCTATGCGATCCCCCGGATCGCCCCTGAAAAGAAACTGGAGCTTTTCCATAACTCCCCGGCGACCGACGCCGCTCCCCCCATAGCTTCCGCCCCGCCGGCGGCGCCCCCTCCCGCTCCGGCCTCGGCTCCACCGGCGGCTTCGGCCCCACCGGCCTCGGCTCCCCTGCCCCAGGGGCCGCCTCCCGCTGATCACGCCACGGCCATGGATTGGTACCGCTTGCCGGCCGAGGGAGGAAATGCCGAAGCCCAGACCAAGCTCGCCACCCTGCTTGCTGCGGGCAACGGAATAAACCGGGATTACGGCGAGGCGTTCAATTGGTTCACCAAGGCGGCGGAGCAGGGAAACGCCGAGGCCCAAGCCAATCTCGGCATCTTCTATTTCAGGGGCTACGGCGTCGCCAGGGACAGGATCAAGGCCTATATGTGGCTCGATCTGGCGGCTTCACAGGGCTTCAAAACGGCGGAAGGCGCACGCGACAACATCAGGAAAATGATGAACGACGAACAAGTCGCCGCCGCCCGAGACATGGCCGAAGCCTGGCTGGAGACTCACGGCGGCAAGTGAACAAACCGCGACGGCGATTAACGGGCACGACCGACCGGATCGACCGGTTCAGCCAAGCAGTCGAAGGCGCGGGTAAGATTGAGCAAAGCCAGACGACGAGCGGCGACGGCGTTGCGGTACGCTTGAACAGCCTTTACAACGCGATAAACGAAGATCAAGCCCAGCAAGATAGTCAGAATCAAAAACACCATGTTTTATTGTAACATGGCAACGGACACGGCGGAACACGCGATTCGATGATTCTTCTCCGTTCGGATCAGTTTTACAATTCTTTTCTCAGGGATTGTCTGGTGCGGGCGGTCGGACTCGAACCGACACTCTGTTGCCAGAACTGGATTTTGAGTCCAGCGCGTCTACCAATTCCGCCACGCCCGCACGAAATGGAAAGTCGTCGCCATCATAATGAAGGGTCGGCCCCGGTCAAGCATCACCGATTGCCCAAAGACGCCTCGGCTGTTAAATACGCTCATCATGTTCAACGCGCTCCTCCAAACTCCCTCGCGCTTTGTGCCTTCGGCCATTCTGGTCGCCGGCGTCGGCGCTTTGAGCGCGGCCTACGCCGCCGAATACATATTCGGCCTGGAGCCTTGTATTTTGTGCCTTTACCAGCGAATCCCCTACGCCGTCGCCGTCATTCTGGCGATTGCGGCCCTTGGCCTGCGCTCAAACACAATGCGGGCGGCGGCGGTGACATTGTGCGCGGCGGCATTCCTCGTCGGCGCCTCGATAGCCTTCTACCAGGTGGGCGTCGAGCAGCACTGGTGGAAAGCGGCGACCGGCTGCGGCGGCGCCCTTCCCTCCAATATAACTTTGGAGCAGATGAACCTGCAAATCACGTCCAAACCGCAAAAGCCCTGCGATCTGGTGGACTGGACCCTATTCGGCATTTCCATGGCCACCTATAACGTGGCGGTTTCGCTGTTGCTGGCGGCGGCGGCGCTGGCCGGGGCCAAACGAATCAGGAATGCTACTTAACCTCCTCCACGATCATTCCCTCTTCATCAAACTTTACAACAGGAGGCTTGCCCTGCGATGCAGAGGCCGGAGCCTTTTGCATTTCCTCAACGGGCGGAGCCTCTTGGATGTCCGGCGCCGCTTCCATCAGACCGAAGTTCTGCAACAGGCCGTTAACTCCATCCAGCAACATGTCGGGCAGCGCGGTCGCCATGTCGATCGCCGCCGCCAGCGCCGCAAAGAAAGAATCAAGATCAACAATGTTCATCAGGCCGATGAACATTATCAGCGCGCCCCCGCAACCAAGAAATATCAGCAACGGCCAATCCGTCATGACGCGCTCCCCGCTCCGGATTGCACGATATCTCTACAATAAAGGCAACGCACTAATCTTCATCTCCCTTAACCGAGATCCGGCGGCTTTTGGTTTTACTTTGACGGCGCTTGCCGTCAAGGCGGCGTTCCCTGGCGCCGATTGTCGGCTTGGTCGGGCGACGAGGCTTCGGCGGGACGGCGGCCCGGCGAATAAGGTTAATCAACCTGTCCATGGCGTCGCGGCGGTTTCGTTCCTGGGTGCGGAATCGTCTTGCGGTAATGATTATTACCCCGTCACGGGTCATGCGTTGTCCGGCCAAGGATTTAAGCCGCTGGAACACGGCCCCGAACAGGGTCGGACTGTTAGCCGCGTCAAAGCGTAGCTGAACCACTGTTTCAACCTTGTTGACGTTCTGCCCGCCGGGGCCGGAGGCGCGGATAAAGCTTCGGCAAATCTCGCTATCATCAATGATGATGGAGGGCGTGATATGAATCATCAAAGAAATACCCTGGGATTTCAGCGAGCGATTAGGATAAGCTAACATATTAGAGCATTATCCGACCAAATGGAATCATCTGCGTTGCGCATTGGCGAGACGATCCACGAGACGCGCCGTGAAGAGCGATGCAAAAGCATCGGTCGAACGGCGCAACGAAGCGGGCGTCCGCCAAGGCGCAACCCGAAGGGCCGGGGTCTTTTCCGGCGCAGACGGTTCCATTTGGTCGGATAATGCTCTAACCTTCAAAAGGAAGAATCACATGCAATGGGGCGGAATATTATTGTTCGTGGTCGCCGTCGTCGCCACAGTCTATTTGATCTCGCATATGGGATTGAAAACAAAACCCAAGGATACCCCTGACGACGAAAAAAAGTAGGCGCTCCAGTCGACCGTTAATAAGCCGGGTTGAGTGCTGATTGAGGCA
>MIAA01000025.1:46952-56532 GCA_001830425.1 Rhodospirillales bacterium RIFCSPLOWO2_02_FULL_58_16 | reverse complement strand
GAAGTTGATCGGGCGACCGGCCGCCACAATATGGTCCGTTAACGTCTACGCTTTAAGAGCCGGCCCGGCGGCTTTCTTCCCCCCGCCGGGTCGGTGTTAATTAACTTGACTTGGATTGTTTGAACCGGTTCGAATCTCTTCGCCTAATTGCCGAACAGCAATGCTATGGTGCGTAAGTCAGAACCGGGAAATCCAATGAAAGTCCTTCAAGCCATGGCCGGCGCCGAGTACGGGGGCGCCGAGGCGTTCTTCACCCGCCTGGCAATCGCTCTGCGCCGCGCCGGCCTTGATCAGCGCGTGGTTATCCGCGCCGACAAGAACCGCGCCGCCCTGCTCGAAGCGGCGGGCGTAATGCCGTTGCAGCTTCCCTTCGGCGGCATGTTGGACTGGCGCACGCCTCTGGCCCTCAAGCGCGAGATCAAGGCTTTCAAGCCGGATATCGTTTTGACATGGATGAACCGGGCGACGAGCAAGTGTCCCAAGGGAGATTTCGTTCATGCCGGGCGCCTCGGCGGATACTACGACCTCAAATACTATCGAAGTTGCGATCACCTGATCGGCAATACCGAAGACATCGTCGAATATCTGGTCAGCAACGGATGGCCGGAGGGCAGGGCGCACTATCTGCCCAACTTCGTCAGCGAGGAACGCTCCGCCCCCCATCCCCGCAGCAAGTTCTTTACTCCCGACAGGGCGCCGCTGCTGCTGGCAATGGGGAGAATGCACGAGAACAAGGCTTTTGATATCCTGCTTCAGGCGCTGGCCAGGGTGCCGAACGCTTATCTGTGGCTGGCCGGCGACGGACCCTTGAAGAAAGACCTTGAAGCCATGGCGGAGAAACTGGCGGTCAAGTCCAGGGTGCGTTTTCTGGGTTGGCGGGAAGATACGGCGGCTTTGTTTGCCGCGTGCGACCTGTTCATTTGCCCGTCGCGCCATGAGCCGCTGGGAAACGTGGTGGTCGAGGCCTGGGCGCAGGGCGTGCCGGTGATCGCCACCGACAGTCTGGGGCCGGGCACTTTGATCAAACACATGGAAAACGGCATTCTGACGCCGGTTGACGATGCGCCGACAATGGCCCGCGCCATCAAGCATGTGCTGGCCGACGAAGGCTTGTCCGATCACATCGCCCGCGCCGGACGCGCCGCTTACGAAAAAAACTTCACCGAGTCCGCCGTGATCGAAAAATATATGGATTTCTTTAAAAGGATTACCGCCTGATGTGCGGCATTGCCGGTGTTTTCACTACAGACTCCTCCTCGCCCGCCGGCCGGATCATGGAGCGACTGGAGGACGCCTTGGCCCACCGGGGGCCTGATGGTCGCGGACGGCATGACGGCGCCGGAATTTCGATGATTCACGCCAGACTGTCCATCATCGACCTTGAAACCGGCGGTCAGCCGATTTACGCCGAAGACGCCGCCCTCATCGCCAACGGCGAGATATATAATTACCTGGAACTGCGCGACGGTCTGGACGGATGCGTTCTGACTACCCGCTCGGACTGTGAACCGGCGCTGCTTCTTTACCTGCGTTGCGGCGTGGATTTCACCGACCATCTGCGCGGCATGTACGCCATCGCCATCCACGACGCCCGCCGGGACCGTCTGGTGCTGGCCCGCGATCCCTTCGGCATCAAGCCTCTCTATTACGCCGAGACCGACCTTGGGTTCGTCTTCGCCTCCGAGCCGCAGGCTCTGACCAAGGCGGGTTTGGTCGTTCCGGACTTATGCCGCGCCGCCGTGGATGAGTTGCTGCAATTACAGTTTACCTGCGGCGCAAAGACCGCCTTTGACGGCATTCATCGCGTTCTGCCCGGAGAGACGCTGGTCGTCGAAAAAGGCCGCATTGTCGAGCGTCGCCGCCGTCCCGCCCTGCCTGCCGGGGGACCGCAGCCCTGGGGCGAGGAAGAAGCCGTCCACCGTCTGGATATGGCCCTTGCCGACAGCGTCGCCATGCACCAGCGTTCGGACGTTCCCTACGGCATGTTCCTGTCGGGCGGCGTCGATTCTTCGGCGCTGCTGGCCCTGATGCGCGACCTTAACGACGCTCCGGTGCAGGCCTTCACCGCCGGTTTTCCCGGCGCCGGCGTCCATGACGAGCGCGATCACGCAAAGGCCGTCGCCGGGGCGGCGGGCGCTGATTTCGAGGCGGTGGAGGTTGCCGAGGATGATTTATGGAAGCTGTTGCCCGGCATAGCCTCGGCTGTTGACGACCCGGTTGCCGACTACGCGGTTCTGCCCACCTACAAGCTGGCCGCCGTCGCCCGTGAGCGCGGCCTCAAGGTGATCCTCACCGGCGAGGGCGGCGACGAATTGTTCGGCGGCTATGGTCGCTACCGTCGGGCGCTGCGCTCCAGGCTGCTGGGCGGCAGGCCGATGTATGCCAAAGGCGCTTTTGCCGGAATGGACGTACTGCGCCGGGATGACGGCGACTGGCGCCTCGGCGTCGCCGCCGCTGAGGCCGCCGAGGCCCTTCCCGGACGCTCCCGCCTTCAGGTTTGTCAGGCGGTGGACTGCGCCGACTGGCTGCCTAACGATCTGCTGGCCAAGCTCGATCGTTGCCTGATGGCTCATGGCGTCGAGGGGCGGGTTCCGTTTCTTGACGCCGGCGTTGCCGAGGTCGCCTTCCGCCTGCCCGACAACCTCAAGATCAAGGGTAAAACCGGAAAATGGCTGTTGAGGAAATGGCTGGAAGGCAAATTGCCCGAAGCCCGTCCGTTTGCCGAAAAACGAGGCTTCACCGTTCCCGTCGGCGAATGGATTTCGGCCAGGGGCAAGGACCTGGGAGCCTTGGTCGCCGAACAGCCGTGCATT
The DNA here is from genome assembly GCA_001830425.1 of Rhodospirillales bacterium RIFCSPLOWO2_02_FULL_58_16. Classification (NCBI taxonomy): domain Bacteria; kingdom Pseudomonadati; phylum Pseudomonadota; class Alphaproteobacteria; order Rhodospirillales; species Rhodospirillales bacterium RIFCSPLOWO2_02_FULL_58_16. The sequence goes on along the minus strand of MIAA01000025.1, from coordinate 53,719 downwards.
GAGGAAATATGCCGGCCCGGCGCCGTTGAGCGTCTGTTCACGGCCTCCGGCGCCAAACAGGGAAAAGCCGCGTGGACGCTTCTCTTTTTCGCCCTGTGGCACAACATCCATATTAAAGGGATATCTCCCGGCGGCGATGTGTTCGAGAGTCTGGGGGGGTAGATATTTTTCATGGCTCACGGTCACGTCATCGTCATCGGCAACGAAAAGGGGGGCAGCGGCAAGTCAACCATCGCCATGCACCTGATCGTCGCCTTGATGCGACTCGGTCGTTCGGTTGCAAGCATTGACCTGGATATCCGTCAGAAAACCCTGACCCGCTATATAGAGAATCGCCGCGCCTATGCCGCCGGGCGCGGGATCAAACTGCCGATATCCGATCATGCCGCTTTTGGCGGCGGCAACGATGAAGAGGAGCTTAGGCAAAAGGTTGAGTCTCACGACTTTGTCGTTATCGACAGCCTTGGGGCCGACACCACCTTGTCCCGCTTCGGACATTCCTGCGCCGACACCCTGATCACGCCGATCAATGACAGCTTCGTTGACCTTGATGTCATCGCCCGTGTTGACGGCGAAACGATGAAGGTCATCGGTCCCAGCCATTATGCTGAAATGGTTTGGGAACAGAAAAAAGGACGCGCCAAGCGCGACGGCGGCTCCATTGACTGGATCGTCATGCGCAACCGGTTGAGCAGCCTTGACGCTCTCAACAAGCGCAATATGGAGCGGATTCTGCACGGCCTGTCCGGTCGTCTGGGCTTCAGGGTGTTTTCCGGTTTCGGCGAGCGGGTGATATACCGTGAATTGTTCCTGAAAGGCCTCACCATGATGGACCTGCGCGAGGCGGCGGGGGAGGAAGACTTAAACATCTCTCACATCGCGGCGCGTCAGGAGGTGCGTAGTCTGGTCGAGGCTATTAAACCGAGGACCCGGCGATGACCGGGGGCGGAAAACTTCCGACCGACAGGCCGGGCAATGCCGACGTTGACGCCTTCCTCGCCAAGGTGGCCGACACTCCCGTCAACAAGGCCCATGGCGGGCGGGGGCGGCTGTTGTTCGCCATGGACGCCACCGCCAGCCGCCGGCCGACCTGGGACATCAGCGCAAAGATACAGGGCGAGATGTATCTTGAGGCCGCCGCCCTCGGCGGGCTGGAAATGCAACTGGCTTTTTTTCGCGGCTTCGGCGAGTTCAAGGTCAGTCCGTGGCTGGACAATCCCAAGGAGTTTATGCGGCTGATGACTTCCGTAGATTGCCTCGCCGGAGAGACCCGGATCGCCAAAGTCCTGCAACACGCCGTCAACGAGAGCGGACGGAAGAAAATCAACGCCCTGGTCTATATCGGGGACTGCCTGGAGGAAGACGTTGACAGACTGGGGGCCTTGGCCGGGGAACTTGGTCTGCTCGGCGTTCCCGCCTTTATGTTTCACGAAGGAAGCGATCCGGTCGCCGCTTTCGGTTTCAGGCAGATCGCCCGCCTTTCCGGCGGCGCTTGCTGCGGATTCGACGCCGGCAGCGCCCATATGCTCCGCGACCTGTTGAGCGCCGTCGCCGTCTACGCCGCCGGAGGCCGTCCGGCGCTGGAGGCCATAGCCGAAAAAAGAGGGGGAGCATTGCTCAAGCTGTCCCATCAGATGAAGGGAAGCTGAATGTTGCCCCATCCGGCCCTTGGGGTGGCGTTCAGGGTAATCGCACGAAGGAGGTTGATCATGATTTCATCGTCATGGCTGTGCTTGTCACGGCCATCCACGTCTTGTTTTCAGGTTTTGGCGCAACGAGAAGACGTGGATTGTATGGTGCCCGGACCATCGTGTTAGATGGGGGCGTCGGCGGGTCCTCCGATCGTGGATTGGTCATTAACGACCGAGCGCATCTCGGTGAAGTCCGGCTTAGGCCGGAAGATCAGGGAGTTAACCTCCCCTTGCCCCTCCTTGGTAAGGAGAGGAAAAATTCCTCCCTTACGAAGGGGAGGTCAGGAGGGGTTAAATTGTGCGAAGCGAAGGAAACATTTGCAGGAGTCACTCCACTAGGGCGGCGTTGTGCATACAATAATTACATGGTAATCACCTTCGACTTCAGAGAGGTTGATCTATATGCCGAAACTTAAACCGGGGACAATTTATCCCACCAAGGAAGAGGATGCCGCCATCACTGCGGCCGCCTTGTCTGACCCTGACGCAAAGCCTTTCACCGATGAGGAGTGGGAGGCGGTCAGACCGTTCGTGCGGCGCGGCCGGCCGGTCGCTCAGGAAACCAAGGAGCGCATCACCATTCGCCTTTCGCGGGAAGTGGTGGATAAATTTCGCGCCGGCGGGGCGGGCTGGCAAACCCGCATTGACGCCGCTCTGAAGGACTGGCTTAAAGGCCATCCGGCGTCTTGACCCATTACCGCCTGAATGTGCACAAAGCGCACGGCAGATAAAGGGAAGCTGAATGTTTCCATATCTGGCTCTTGGGGTGGCGTTGATGGCCGGGTTGCTGCTGGCCGGACGCCGGTTCGTTGACGCCGATCCCAGGGATTTGATGAAAATCCTTAAATGGTTTCTTATCATCGTGATCAGCGCCGTGGTGGCGTTCTTTACTTTAACCGGGCGTCTGGGATGGGCTTTCGCTGCCCTGCCGGCGCTGATCCCCTGGTTCCTGCGCTTTCGTTCGGCGACGCGCATGGCCCGGAACTTTGCGCGTATGGCTCAATCAATGAACGCCGGAGGAGGAGGAGGCGATTCGGGCCGGACCTCGGATGTGGAAACCCGGTTCCTGCGCATGTCGCTGAACCACGACAGCGGCGTCATCAGCGGCGAAGTGATCGCCGGCTCTTTTTCCGGCAGGTCGCTGGGGTCGATGACGATGGAGGAATTGCTGCGTTTGCGGGGCGAATGCGACAAGCCTTCCGTTCAGGTGCTGGAGGCCTATCTGGACCGCAGCGCCGGGGATTGGCGTCAACACGCCGGTTCTACCTTCGCCGATGAGGCGATGAGCCGCGACGAGGCCTTGCGCATCCTCGGCCTTGAGGAAGGCGCTTCTCCCGGCGAGATCAAGGATGCCCACCGTCGGCTGATTACCGGTATCCACCCCGATCATGGCGGCTCTACCTACCTTGCCGCCAAGATCAACCGGGCCAAGGACGTGTTGCTGGGGTAAGCCTATTGTGGCACAAAGGCGGCGATTTTCGCCGTTCGATAATGTTTCGGTAAGTTCCTATGGTTGTTCAGGTGCGCAAGGCGGTGTTTCCGGTGGCCGGGTTGGGTACGCGCTTCCTGCCCGCCACCAAGGTCATGCTACTATGATGCCTCGACTGTGGTTCCATCCTTGAGGAGTTTGTAAAAGACATCAAGGGCATCCATTTTGTCAGCCATCTTGATCTACTCCCTTTCCGGATGGGTTTCTTTATATGTTTGTCCGCCTTTATGCCGCCAGCGCCCGCATCAGCGCCTCTGGGTCGCGGTCAATGGCCAGCAACAAAGCACGGGCCGGGCCTTCAGGGACGCGGCGCCCCTGTTCCCAGTTGCGCAGCGTGTGAGGGCTGATCTGGAAGGCGCGGGCAAAGCGGTCCTGCGACAGGCCGGTCTTGGCGCGGATCGCTGTTACGTCGAGCGGATTGACCACGCGCAGCCGTCCATGCGCAAGAGCCTTTTTGAAATCGGCGGCAGCGTTCTCGGTGCCGTCTTCGACGGCGTGCCGGGCGATGTCCACCTCGACGGTTGTCGTCACTGTCTTACGATGAATTCGCGCCTTATGGCGCGCCTGTTCCACCGAATATCTTGCCATAGATGTCAATCTCCCTTCGTTTGGCGAGACGCGCCGAGATGATCCGGCGAACGTCGCCGCGCCATGTGTAGACGACGAACAAAATATCGGAGCCGACTCTGCCGATGGCCTGAACCCGTCGCTCGCCGTAATCGACCCTCTCATCATCCATTTCCAAGACAGAGTCATCAAAAATGCCGACAGCATAGGCAAAATTGAAGCCGCGCCTCTTGAGGTTGGTCTCGCTCTTCGTCGCGTCCCACTCGAACATGACGCCACACTAAGCCAATGACTGATGTAAGTCAATGGTATATTAGGGCCAGCCCGCTTGCAGGCTTCACGCCGCTGTGGCACAAAGGCGGCGATTTTCGCCGTTCGATAATGTTTCGGTAAGTTCCTATGGTTGTTCAGGTACGCAAGGCGGTGTTTCCGGTGGCCGGGTTGGGTACGCGCTTCCTGCCCGCCACCAAGGTCATGCCCAAAGAGATGTTGACCATTGTCGACAAACCGCTGATCCAATACGCGGTGGAGGAGGCGATGGCCGCCGGCATCGAGAAGTTCGTCTTCATCACCGGGCGCGGCAAGACCATGATGGCCGATCACTTCGACCATAGTTTCGAGCTGGAAACGGTGCTTGAGGAGCGGGGCAGGACGGAAGCCCTGAAGCTGGTCAGAGATTGGCTGCCCAAGCCGGGAGCGGTCAGTTTCACCCGCCAGCAGAGGCCGCTCGGTCTGGGTCATGCAGTGTGGTGCGCCCGCGATATCATCGGCGATGAGCCGTTCGCCGTTCTGCTGGCGGATGATCTGATTCTCGCCGAACCCGGTTGTCTCAAGCAGATGATGGACGTTTACCGGCAAACCGGCGGCAACGTCGTCGCCGTTGAGGAGGTTCCGCTGAATATGACCAACCGTTACGGCATCCTTGATATCGAGAAACGGGACGACCATCTTGTCCGCGCCAAGGGGCTGGTGGAAAAACCCGCCCCGGAAGACGCGCCGTCGAACCTTTCCATCATCGGTCGTTATATCCTTCAGCCGGAGGTGTTTCATCATCTGGGAAAGATGGAGAAAGGGGCCGGCGGCGAGATTCAGCTTACCGACGCCATGGCCAAGACCATCGGCGACATTCCTTTCCACGGGCTTGAATTTGCCGGCAAGCGTTTTGATTGCGGCCATCGACTCGGCTTTGTCGAGGCCAATATCGCCTTCGCCATGCAGCAAAAAGACCTTGCGCCGCAAATTCGCGCCATGCTGAAAAAATATCATTCCTGATTAAAACGAGGACGAATCCATGCGTATTGCGATGATCGGCGCCGGATATGTCGGTTTGGTTACCGGCGCCTGCTTTTCCGAGTTCGGCGTCAAGGTTACCTGTGTTGACAAGGACGAGAACAAAATCGCCGGCCTGAATCGCGGCGAGATGCCTATCTTTGAGCCGGGGTTGAAGCGGCTGGTGGAAAGCAACGTCGTCGCCGGGAGGTTGTTGTTCACCACCGATCTGAAACAGGCCGTTGACGGGGCGGACGTCGTATTCATCGCCGTCGGCACGCCCGGCCGCGAAGATGACGGCCACGCCGATCTGTCCTATGTTTACGCCGCCGCCAAAGAGATTGCCGGGGCGATTAACCGTTACACGGTAGTAGTCAATAAATCGACGGTTCCCGTCGGCGCCGGCGACGAAGTCGAGAGCATCATCAAAGAAGCGCGTCCCGACGCCGACTTCGATGTGGTCTCGAACCCTGAATTCCTGCGCGAGGGGTCGGCCATTGAGGACTTCATGCACCCCGACCGGGTGGTTATCGGCGCCGCCGGCGAGCGCGCCCGCGAGGTGATGCGTCGTCTCTACAAGCCCCTCTATCTGATCGAGACGCCCATCGTCTTCACTTCCAGGCGGACGGCGGAACTGATCAAGTACGCCGCCAATACCTTTCTCGCCGCCAAGATATCCTTCATCAACGAGATTGCCGACCTGTGCGAGACTCTCGGCGCCGACGTTCATGACGTGGCCAAGGGCATCGGCATGGACGGACGCATCGGGCGCAAGTTCCTGCACGCCGGTCCCGGCTATGGCGGGTCGTGTTTCCCCAAGGATACCCTGGCTCTGGCGCGCACCGCTCGGCAGGCGGGAAGCCCGCTGCTCATCGTCGAGGCGGTAATCAGCATCAATGACAAGCGCAAGAAGGCGATGGCGGGCCGGATCGCCGCCGCTTGCGGCGGTTCGCTCAAGGGCAAGACGGTCGCCATATTGGGGCTTACTTTCAAGCCCAACACCAACGACATGCGGGACTCCCCCAGCCTGGATATCGTGCCGGCTCTGGTTAAGGCCGGCGCCGTGGTGCAGGCCTATGATCCCCAGGGCATGAAGGAGGCCAAGGAAATGATGACGGGAATCCGCTGGTGTTCGGACGCTTACGATGCCATGAAAAACGCCGATGTGCTGGCCATCCTTACCGAGTGGAATGAGTTCCGCTCCCTTGATCTGGAGCGGGTGAAGGAGTTGTTGAACAGCCCGGTGATGGTGGACCTGCGCAACATCTATAACCCGGAAGAAATGGCCAAGGCCGGTTTCCGCTACACCTGTATCGGACGCCCTCAACAGACGGAGAAATGACATGTCGGAAGCCCGCACCCTGGATTCGACGATCCTGCGTGAATATGACATTCGCGGCATTGTCGGCGAGACCTTGAACCCTGATGACGCCCGCGCCGTGGGCCGGGCCTTCGGCTCTATCGCCGTCCGCTCCGGCGCCGCGACGGTAGCCGTCGGCTACGACGGCAGGCTCAGTTCTCCCGCTCTTGAGGCGGCGCTGGTTGAAGGGTTGACCGCTTCGGGCCTTAAGGTGTTTCGCGTCGGCCTCGGCCCGACGCCAATGCTGTATTACGCTACCCATGTTCTTGAGGCGGGCGCCGGGGTGATGATCACCGGTTCCCATAACCCTCCCCATTACAACGGCATCAAGATGGTGCTGCAAGGCAAGTCCTTCTTCGGCAAGGACATCCAGGCTTTGGGCCGCACGGCG
>MIAA01000025.1:22376-46943 GCA_001830425.1 Rhodospirillales bacterium RIFCSPLOWO2_02_FULL_58_16 | reverse complement strand
GGCGGGCGATTTCGTAACCGGCAGCGGCGAGTCCTTCGCCCGCCCGATCATTGATGAATATGTGCAGCGCCTGTTGACGGACTACAGCGGCGGCAAGCCGCTGACGGTGGTCTGGGACGCCGGCAACGGTTCCGCCGGCGAGGCGCTGGTGAAACTTACCGACTCTCTTCCCGGCCGCCACATTCTGCTTAACGAGACCATCGACGGCACCTTTCCGGCTCACCATCCCGACCCCACCGTCGAAAAGAATCTTGCGCAATTAAAGGCGGCGGTGGCCGCCGAAAAGTGCGATGTCGGCATCGCTTTTGACGGCGACGGCGACCGCATCGGCGTCGTTGATTCCCAGGGCCGGGTGCTGTGGGGCGACCAGATCATGGTGATCCTGGCCCGCGAGGTGCTGAAAGACCTGCCCGGAGCTACTATTATCGCCGACGTCAAGGCCAGTCAGGTGTTCTTTGACGAAATCCGCCGCATGGGCGGCAATCCTTTGATGTGGTGTACCGGCCACTCGCTGATCAAGTCCAAGATGCAGGAGACCGGCGCTCCGCTGGCCGGCGAGATGAGCGCCCACATCTTCTTCAAGCACCGTTATTACGGATACGATGACGCCCTGTATGCGGCGGTGCGCCTGCTTTCCATCGTCAGCAGCGCCGACAACGAAACCTTGTCCGATATGCATGACGCAATGCCCAAGATGGTCAACACGCCGGAGCTGCGCTTTGACTGCCCGGAGGACCGCAAGTTCAAGGTCATTGACGAAGTGCGCCGACGCCTCAAGGGGGTTAAAGGCATCGACGTTATCGATATCGACGGCGTGCGCGTCCAGTCCGCCGACGGCTGGTGGCTGCTGCGCGCCTCCAACACCCAGGCCGTCCTTGTGGCGCGCTGCGAGTCGGCGACGGCCGAGGGCCTGAAGCGCCTTAAGGGAAAACTCGCCGAACAGCTTGAGGCCAGCGGCCTCAAACTCCCTGACGACGTTTGAGCTAACCCCTCCTTATGCGCATCGAGGACAGGTCCCGGTGCTGCCTTTAAACAGCCTGAACGGCGATGTGACCGCCGCGCACATTGACGCGCCGCCCGATCCTGATTTCCACATTACGGCCCAGAGCGGTCAGCCAATGGGTCAGCTTGTCGATGGTGATGCTCTCCATGCGTCCGCGCAGCACCTTGGATAGCGTCGGCTGGTCGGCGCCGCAGATGACGGCTGCTTCGGCTTGGGTGAGTTTGCGTCCCTTGATGGTCGAGGCGATTGCGGAAATCAATTCCGACTTGGCCAGCGCCTCCTCGGCTTCGGCGTTCGAAAAGCCGAGATCGTGAAAAATATCGGCGCTACCCTTGCGGACTTTAATGACAGTCATGGCTTTATTCCTTCGTCCGGTCGACTTCCAGGGCGCGGTTGAGGCGCTGTTCGATCAACGTAATGTCTTTGCGCGGCATGGCGATTCCTGATTTCGATTTCTTCTTGAAAGCGTGCAGAACGTAGACCGCTTTCTCAAGCTTGACTGCATAGACGGCGCGGAAGGCATCACCTGCGAAAGCCTCACGCAATTCAAAAACGCCGGAACCGAACTGTTTGAGCGGCTTCGCCGCGCCGGGGGTAACGCCTTTCTGAACCTCGCGAAGCTGAAAGCCGAACGCCCGCTTTACTTCAGCGGGGAACGCCGCCAAATCCTCGATGCTGCTACCCATCCACATCAGATCGCGCATGGATTAATATGATAATTTTTCCATATTACGTCAAGCGGTTTCATCGCCCTCCAATCCTCTTTTGGAGTTACATGGACATTACTTAGTCTTATTGGTCTTTGATATCCATTCCTCGACCTTGCGCTTGCCTTCCTCGATCTGGAAGTTGTTCATTCTTTTAATGAGTTTTTCACGGGCGACGGAGGGATCAAATTTGGCGTTGACGGCGATTGCCTGTCGGGCGTTGGGAATGGCCAGAGTGTACCACTTGTAGGCCTCGACCGGATCGCTTTTTACCGACCAGCCGTCCTGGTACATGGAGGCGATCAGGAATTGGGCGGCGCCGTGGCCTCCTTCCGCCGCCTTGAGATACCAGGAAAAAGCGTCGGCGTAATCCTGGGGTACGCCGCGTCCGTTGAAATAGAGTTGGCCCAGCGCGAACTGGGCGTCGACGTTTTTGCGAAAGCCGGCGGCGGCCTTGTACCAATCGGCGGCCTTGAATACGTCCTGGGACACGCCTTCGCCTTTCTCGTACATGGTTCCCAAGTAGTATTGAGCGCCGTCATGGCCGCTCTTGGCGGCCTTGGCGTACCAGCCGGCTGCTTCCTTGAGGTTTTGGTCAACGCCTTTTCCCTCGTGGTAGAGGCGGGCGACGGCGAACTGGGCATTAGCCTCGCCTTTTTCGGCCAAGGGTTTCATAGCCGAGAAACGGGCGGCGAAATCAACCTCCCTTGCCGCTTTTTCCTCTTTCGCCACGTCTTCGGAGAAGAACCGGATCGTTCCCCACGTCAGGAGAAACGCGGCGACGGTGGCGATCAGGATGCGTTTCATGGCGGAAATTTTCTGGCGGACAGAGAGCCTTTAGTATTTCTGTTGCGGAAGGCTGGTGTCGTTGTCACCCATCATTCGATAACGGCCTTTATGCGGGTCGGGCCTGTCGTAGCAGGTGACCGAACCGAGGGTGGGATAGCAATAGACATTCTGCGGAGACGGGATGTCGTCTTCCTCGCAGAAATTCTGGCCGTTGTTGGCGCGGATGGAGGAGCAGTGCTTGCCGCTGACGACGGAAATGAAGTGGTCGCTCATGGTCTTGCCGGTAACTACGGTAGTGGCTCCTTCGGCGCCGGCAATGGCCTCGCAGGCGCCCAGCGCCGGCAGTAAGGCGACGATCATGATAAAACGCATTTGTGAATGCTCCAATAAACCGGATTTCAGCAGAAAGCCCAGCATGAAGCATTCAGGTTAAATCCGGGTTAACTATCTTCCGATAGATTAGGCGATTAAATGCCACAGAAAGGAAACCGCCATGGCGTTGCTTGAATCCCCCATTTGCAATTTCGGGTGGAAGGCCGTTGATTTCAGCCTCAAGGGCGTGGACGGCAAGACCTATCGTCTTGCCGACGTCAAGGGCGCAAACGGTCTTTTGGTTATGTTCATCTGTAACCACTGTCCCTATGTGAAGGCGGTTCTTGACCGTCTGGTGCGCGATGCGGCCGACCTGCAAAAGAAAGGCGTCGGCATCATCGCCGTCATGAGTAACGATCAAACGGAATACCCGGAAGATTCATTTGATAACATGAAGGCGTTGGCCCGGAGCAAAGGCTTCACCTTTCCCTATGTGGTCGATGAAACCCAGGAAACCGCCCGCGCTTACGATGCCGTTTGCACTCCCGACTTTTTCGGATTCAACGCCGATCTGGAACTGCAATACCGGGGAAGGCTGGATTCGTCGTGCAAGGAACCGGCAACTTCCGACACCCGTCGCGAGTTGTTCGAGGCGATGAGTAAGGTCGCCGCCTCCGGCTGCGGCCCAAAGGAGCAATTTTCAAGCATCGGCTGTTCGATAAAGTGGAAATAAGATGACGGACGGCGGTGGACCATGTTTGCCTTCCGTTTGGCTTGTGGATGATTTATCTTGTGGTTTGACGGGCGTCGCCCGGATGAAATGAAAAGCGGGAAATAACAAGTGACTGAAAATCAGCAAGACAGTTTTCTGCGTGAAATTGACGAGGAGCTGCGCAACGAGCGCTACGCCAAGCTATGGAAGCGCTATGGCGCTCATCTTATCGGAGTTGCGCTTGTCATAATCGGCGCCGTCGCCGGTTATCAGGGATGGCGCGCCTATGATATCAACATGCGCAATAAGACGGGGGAGCAATTCGCCAAGGCTCAGAATCTCGCATCGGAGAACAAGGGGCAGGAGGCTGATGCGGCGTTTTCCAGGCTGGCCGCCGACGCAAGCAGCGGCTATTCGATGCTGGCCCGCTTCAGGAAGGCGACTCTTCAGGCATTCAAGTCCGGCGACGCGACCGGCTTTAGCCAACTGGCCGGCGACGCCGGCATTGATGCCGCTTACAGCGATCTGGCCAAGGTTATCGGCGTAATGCACGAGACCGGCGGCGCCGACCCCAAGAAGTTGATGGAGCGTCTGGCGCCGTTAACCGCCGATAACAATCCTTGGCGCTACAGCGCCCGCGAGATTACCGCCGTGCTCGCCATTAACGCCGGAGATGCGGTTAAGGCGCGTGAGTTGCTCAAGAGTCTGGCTGATGACGCGACAACGCCACGGGCAATGCGGCAGCGGGCATCTGAATTATTGGCTGTTGTCGGTAGCTGAATGATAAAACAAGGACTCAAGCGGATAATGCGTACGGCGGCGCTTTTGTCGCCGCTGCTGTTGCCGCTTGGGGCTTGCGATTCCCTGTTCGGCGAAGAAGGCATGTCTTCATGGTTCAAGGGCGCCAAGGCCCCGCCGTTGCCCGGCAAACGCATTTCCGTGCTTCTTCATGAAAGGGTGTTGGCGCCCGATCCCAATCTGGCGAATGCCGAGATATTGTTGCCGCCGCCGTCGGTCAACCAGGAATGGCCTCAGCCCGGCGGCTATGCCAACCACGCCATGCATCATATTCTGGTTAATGACGTTCTTAGTCAGGCCTGGGGCGTCGGCGTAGGCAAGGCGGCCAATTCGGGTAATTTATTTATCGGCTCGCCCATTGTCTCCGCCGGGCGCGTTTTCGCCATGGATGTAAATACCATGGTAACTTCCGTAGACGCCAAGACCGGGGCTAAATATTGGCAGGTGAAGTTGACGCCGGACGAGGAAGATGACGGCCATATCGGCGGCGGCATCGCTTACGAGGGGGGCCGGATATTCGTCACCGCAGGCTTTGCCCAGGTCATTGCCCTGCACGCCGGCAACGGCTCCTTGTTGTGGAAGAAGAACCTGAGCAGTCCCTTGCGCTCGGCGCCGACGGTTCGGGGCGGGCGGGTGTTTGTTCTTACCGTTGACAACAAACTTCATGTGCTTGCCGCTCATACCGGCGACACCGTTTGGAGTCACGAGGGCGTCGCCGAATCCGCCAGCATGCTCGGCGGAGGCAGTCCGGCGGTTGATGGCGGAGTGGTGGTGGCCCCTTATTCTTCCGGCGAACTGGTGGCGCTGATGGTCGAGAACGGGCGACTGTTATGGAGTGAATCGCTGGCCATGGCGCGGCGCACCGAAGAGATATCGACCATGTCCCATATTCGCGGTCGTCCGGTAATCGACCGTGGCCGGGTATTCGCCATGAGCCATGGCGGAGTCCTGGTGTCCATCGACCTGCGCAGCGGACGGCGCATCTGGACCAAAGAGATCGGCGGCCTGGAGTCGCCGTGGGTGGCCGGCGATTATATTTTCGTCCTTACCAATGATTCCGAAATTGCCGCTCTGTCACGCGAAGACGGGCGTATTCATTGGGTGCAGGGATTGCCGCGCTTTGAAGATGAGAAGGACAAGAAAAAACCTGTTGTATGGAGCGGGCCGGTGCTGGTCAGCGACCGCTTGCTCATTGCCGGTTCCCATGGCGTGGTGATGGCGGTGTCGCCGTATACCGGGTCGATCATGGGCAAGGTAGAGATACCTGACGGCGTATCCGTTTCCCCGGTGGTCGCCGGCGGCAGTGTTTATTTCCTGTCCAACGACGCCGAGCTGGTTGCCTATCGGTGACGGGGCGTGACCTTTACCGTAGCCATCGTCGGCCGGCCTAACGTCGGCAAGTCAACCCTTTTTAACCGTCTGGCCGGCAAGCGGCTGGCGCTGGTTGACGACACGCCGGGCGTAACCCGCGACCGGCGCGAGGGCGTGGGTTCCATAGCCGATCTCAGCTTCAAAATCATCGACACCGCCGGGCTGGAAGACGCCGCCGATGACAGTCTTGAGGCGCGCATGCGCGCCCAGACCGAACAGGCTCTTGATGGCGCCGACGTCATCATGTTTGTAATTGATGCGCGTTCCGGCCTGATGCCGATAGACAAGCACTTTGCTGATCGGCTGCGCCGGCGCGGCGCTCCGGTAATTCTTGTCGCCAACAAATGTGAAGGTCGAGGCGGCAGGGCGGGTCTCGGCGAGGCCTATGCCCTGGGCTTAGGCGACCCTCTTGCCGTCTCCGCCGAGCATGGCGAGGGCATGGGCGATCTGTACGATGCCCTGTCTCCCTTTGCCGAAGCGGCCAAGGTTCAAGGGGAAGGGGAGGATGATGAGGTCGATGGCGGCGATGCTGATGACGACGACGATGAACGGCCCCTGCAACTGGCCATCGTCGGTCGTCCTAATGTAGGCAAGTCAACGCTGGTCAACTATCTGCTCGGCGAGGACCGCATGTTGACCGGCCCCGAGGCCGGCATCACCAGGGATTCCATCTCCATCCCCTCCAGTTTTGAGGGGCGCAGCATCCAACTTGTCGATACCGCCGGGTTGCGGCGCAAGGCCAGGATAACCGAAAAGCTGGAAGAGATGTCGGTCGGCGCCAGTTTGCACGCTGTCCGCTTCGCCCAGGTGGTGGCGTTGACTATCGACGCCGTGGAAGGGCTTGAAAAACAAGACCTGACCATTGCCGATATGGTTGTCGAGGAAGGCCGTGCGCTGATCATCGTCCTTAACAAGTGGGACCTTGTGAAGGACCGCAAGAAAGCTCTTGGGCTGCTCGCCGACAGGCTTGAAACATCGCTGCCCCAGGTTCGCGGCGTTCCGGTGGTCACTTGCTCGGCATTGACCGGGAAAGGAGTTGACGATCTGCTGCCGGCGGCAGTCGCCGTTTTCAAGCTGTGGAACAAGCGGATATCCACCGGCCGGCTTAACCGTTGGCTGGAAGTGGTTACCGAGCGCCATCCGCCGCCGCTGGTTCATGGTCGCCGATTGCGCATCCGCTACATCACCCAGATCAAGACGCGCCCGCCCACTTTTGTTATTTTTGCCGGCAGCCTCAAAGGAATGCCCGAATCATACGCACGCTATTTGATCAACTCCCTGCGCGATGATTTCGACCTTCCCGGCGTCCCCTTGCGCCTGCATGTGCGAAAGGGCAAGAACCCGTATGTGGATGAATGATGCGCCGCCGATTGACGGCGTTTCCTGTTTCCCTTGATGTGGGAAAATCTGCTATAGTCTCAGTCGGTACGGCAAGATTATGAAAGGCATCGGCGTGGGACACGCGGCTCTGAAGCAGCCGTCGCGCATGACGGTGGAGGAATTCCTGGTCTGGGACGGCGACGCCGACACCCGCTACGAGTTGGCAGGCGGCGAGGTTTTCGCCATGGCTCCGCCGTCGGTGGCTCACGCGGACATTACTGCGAGCTTAGTTGTCAACATCGGCGCGAAACTTCGTCCGCCTTGCAAGGTCTCGGCGGAAGTTGGCATTCGATACTCGAAGCAGGAGAACACTTTCTACCAGGCCGATCTGGCGGTCAGTTGCTCCCCAAGGACTCCCGGCGAGCATTATCTTGAAGCGCCTGTCGTCATCATCGAGGTGCTTTCCCCCGGCACAGCCAACTTTGATCGTGGAACCAAGGTCCCCGACTACCGGGCCATCCCGTCGGTGCGCGAGATCGCGCTGGTGTCCTCGACGGAAATTAAGATTGAGATATGGCTCCGCACGGCGGGCGGCTGGGAGGTGACGGACGTAGCGGGCAGAGACGCGGTTCTCCGCCTCGCCTCCATTGATGTCGAAATTCCGTTGTCGGCAGTCTATGACGGCGTGGCGTTTTAGGCGGATAAGACCGGTGACCGTAAAGAATGACTCTGAAAAATTCTCCCCCTTTAGAAGGGGGAGTTATCCGTCTGTGTGTTTTGACCACCACAGAGGCGCAGAGGCGCAGAGAAGATTTTTCTACCCTCCTCTGTGTCTCTGAGCCTCTGTGTTTCATAAACAGTATCGGCGGCAACCTCCCCTTGCCCCTCCTTGGCAAGGAGGGGAAAGAGCAGGGGCGATTAAGGCCGCTGGTATTATTCCTGCTTTCCCGCCAGCTTCATTTCCTCGGTTTTGTCCTGCCTGGCGGCGATGACGCCGCGTCGGATTTTGCGGGTGCGGGCGAAGGTTTCAACCAGCCAGTCGCCATTGTTATCGCGGATGGCGGTTTGCAGGTCCGCCAGGTCTTCGCCGAAGCGGTCCAGCATCTCAAGAACGGCTTCCTTGTTGGCAAGGGCGATGTCGCGCCACATCACCGGGTCCGAGGCGGCGATGCGGGTGAAATCCCTGAAGCCGCCGGCGGAGAACTTGATCACCTCCTGTTGCAGATGACTCTCCAGCTTGGTGGCGGTGTCAACGATGGTGTAGGCGATCATGTGGGGGAGGTGAGAGGTGATGGCTAACACCCTGTCATGGTGTTCGGCGCTCATCATTTCGACCGTCATTCCGGCGCGCCGCCACAACTCGGCCACTCTGTTCACGGCGCCCTTGTCGACTCCCGGCTCAGGCGTGAGGATGCACCAGTGGCCGTCAAACAACTCGGCGAAGCCGGCCTCCGGCCCTGAATGCTCGGTGCCGGCGACAGGGTGTCCGGGAACCAGATGAACGCCGACGGGAAGGTAGGGACGAACGGCCTCGATCGCCGATTGCTTGACCGAGCCGACATCGCTGACGATGCACCCTTGTTTAAGGGCCGGAGCCAAGGTCATGGCGACTTCGGCATAGGCGCCGAGGGGGACGCAAATCATTACCAGATCGGCGTCGGCGCACGCTTTTCCGGCGTCGCCGGTAATACTGTCGGCCAGTCCCAGTTCTATCGCTTTGTTCAGGGTGCGCTCGGAGCGGGCGCAGACGGCGATATGACCGGCCAGAGAATCGCGGCGCATGACGCGGGCCAGCGACGAGCCGATCAGGCCGAAGCCGATGAAAGCGACGCGATTGAACATAACCCCGCTCATTGCATGAACTCCTCAAGAGCGCCGACGACGGCGTGCATTTCGTCTTCCCGCCCGATGGTAATGCGCAGGTAATCAGGGAGGCCGTAGGCGGTTATGCGCCTGACGATGATGCCGCGTCGTTTGAGGAAGGCGTCGGCGTCCTCGGCGCGTCGTCCGGCTTCATCAGGGAAGCGGGCCAGCACGAAGTTGCCGACGCTTGCCGGTCCTTGCAGGCCCATATCTCGCAGTCGTTGTTCGGTCCAGGTCAGCCATTTCAGGTTATGGCGATAGGCCCGCTCGGTGAATTCATGGTCGGCAAGCGCCGCCAGTCCGGCGGCCTGGGCCGGCGAGCCGACGTTAAAAGGATTGCGAACCCTGTTCAGCACGTCGGCGATTCCCGGCGGGCAGTAGGCCCAGCCCAGACGCACGCCGCCGAGGGCGTAAATCTTCGAGAAGGTGCGGGTCATCACCACGTCGGCGCCGTTGTTCACCATCTCGATGCCGGGCGCATAATCCTCGGCGGCAACGAACTCGGCATAGGCGGCGTCAATCACCAGCAGCGCGGAGTCGGGCAAGGAAGCGCGCAGCCGTTCCATTTCCCGCATTCCCAGGTAGGTTCCCGTCGGATTGTTGGGGTTGGCCAGAAATACGATGCGGGTTTTGGGCGTGACCTTCTTCAGCAGTTCGTCCACGTTCGCGGTCAGCCCGATTTCCGGCGCCTTGACCGGCGTCGCCCCCGCCGTCCTGGCGGCGATGGGGTACATCAGAAAGCCATGCTCCGTGTACAGAACTTCGTCTCCCGGCCCGGCGTAAGCGCGGCAAAGCAGGCCCAGCAACTCATCGGAGCCGGCGCCGCAGACGATTTGTTCGCTGTTGAGGCCGTTCATCTCGCCCAGCGCCTTGCGCAGCTTGGCGCAGCCGCCGTCGGGGTAGCGGTGGAGCTTTCCCGACAGTTCGTCGTAGGCGGCGACCGCCTTGGGACTGGGACCGAAAGCGCCCTCATTGGAGGCCAGCTTGATAATGTCCTTAACGCCGGATATTTCGGATTCACCGCCTACATAAGGGGTGATGTCCATAATGCCGGGACGGGGAGGGGGGAGACTCATGCCAGTTCGTCTTCGCTGAAGGGGATGGCGTAGCCGCCCGGCAAAACCACGCGGACAGCGGACAGAGATTCGACAAGGCCGGTAATCCTGCTGTCGTCGTCGGCGATATATTCATCAATTTCGGCCAGATAAAGCCGTGAATCGCGGGAGTGCTTGTAACAGGAAACAAGCGACAGTCCGATCCCGTCGAAGGCCTCTCGGAGGCGGGACAGCGTTATTTCCTTTTTGGTTTCAATGGCCATGAATGACCTGTCGCGGCCTGTCGGATGGTGGGCAACGGGGCAAATTGCCAATGCTTCCAGGTTCTTGTTGCGGCAGTTTCCTACGCCGGCGAAGGGAAGGCGGGCGATGATTCTCGGCGTCATCTCATCTTCGTTCACAATATGCCGCCACCAGGGGTCGGCGTCGTCCGGGCGGGGCAGCGGCAAAATTCCCACCGTTGAGTTCTGTGACCTGACGGCATTGATGAGTTGGCGTTCAGAGGCGTATCCGGTCATGGTCGTGAAAGAACCGTACTGGTCACGCGCCAGATCCCATAAATCGGCATTCCCTTCCGGCATGAAGACGGCTACCGAAAACGGCCCTTCCATGGACAAGGTGGCGACGATCAGCTCGCGCCACATGCGGCATAACTCGCGTTTGGGGAAGGCTCCCTTGTGCCGGCCCATCAGGCGGTACAGGATTTCGGCCTCTCGCGCCGGTCTGATCTTGACTCTTTCGCCGGCCTTGACCTCCCGGACCTTCTCCACCACTTTTGTGCGGCGCATGATCAGGTCATGAAGAGAATCGTCGATGGCGTCGATTTCCTTACGCAGGGCGTTCAAGGATTTTTTTGAAGTCATAATCAATGCCTGACCGATCAGCGCCTTTGGTTGGAGAGGAAGGTCAGAGGATTCTTAATGGCATGCTCACCTAAAATCAAAGTAAACATTGACACTAAGGAACAGGATTCCTAGCTATGATGCCTCATTTGAGGATGAACGAGACGAGAAATGGCCGCATCCGTGAATAATGTCGATGGTCGTTTTAACGCCGAGAACTTGCCGGGGCATCGGGTGAAGCTCGGCCTGGACGCTCCTTTGCGTCTGGACTGCGGCTTCGAACTCTCTGATTTCACCGTCGCCTACCAGACCTACGGCTGCCTGAACGAGGACAAATCCAATGCCGTTCTAATCTGTCACGCGCTGACCGGGGATCAGTTTGTCGCCGAGCCTCATCCCGTCACCGGCAAGGACGGCTGGTGGCAACTGATGGTGGGGCCGGGCAAGCCGCTGGATACCGAGCGTTTCTTTATCATCTGCTCCAATATTCTGGGCGGTTGCATGGGCACCATCGGCCCCAAAGAGATCAACCCGAAGACGGGAAAGCCCTGGGGACTGGATTTTCCGGTTATTACCATCGGCGACATGGTCAGCGCCCAGGCCTTGCTGCTGGACCACCTGGGAATCGGGCAGTTGTTCATGGTTATCGGCGGCTCCATGGGCGGCATGCAGGTTCTGGAGTGGGCCGCCACATATCCCAAGCGGGTCTTTGCCGCCGTTCCCATTGCTTCATCCGCCTGCGAATCGGCCCAGAATATCGCCTTCCACGAGGTCGGGCGCCAGGCGATCATGGCCGATCCCGATTGGCGCCATGGAGATTATCTGAACCAGGGCACGCGGCCTCATCGCGGCCTTGCCGTTGCCCGCATGGCGGCGCACATTATTTATCTTTCCGAGTCCTCCCTGCAACGCAAGTTCGGGCGGCGTTTGCAGGACCGCAAGGCCGTCACCTACGGTTTCGACGCTGATTTCCAGGTGGAGAGCTATCTGCGTCACCAGGGCATTACTTTTGTTGAGCGGTTCGACGCCAACACCTATCTCTATATTACCCGCGCTTCGGATTATTTTGATCTGACGTCCCGCCATGGCGGGGTATTGGCCAATGCCTTTCTTCATACCAGGATTCGTTTTTGCGTGTTCTCGTTCACCAGCGATTGGCTGTACCCGACCAAGGAGAGCCGAACTATTGTTCATGCGCTGAATGCCGCCGCCGCCAATGTCAGCTTTGCCGAGATCGTCTCCGACAACGGTCACGACGCCTTTCTTCTCGATGAACCGGAGTTCCACAGGGTGTTGAGCGGCTTTATCAACGGCGCCGCCGAGCATCGCGGCCTGCCCAGGAAGGCTGCGCCATGACCGACGAAAACGAGAGTAAGGCCATTCGCGTCGATTTGCAGGTCATCGCCGACATGATCAATCCCGGATCAAGGGTGTTGGATGTCGGTTGCGGTTACGGCGTGCTGCTTGACTATCTCACCCGTTACAAGCAGGTGGACGGGCGAGGCATTGAAATCAGCACCGAGGGCGTCAACGCCTGCGTCAGCGCCGGACTGTCGGTGATTCAAGGCAATGCCGACACGGACCTCGCCGATTACCCGGATCATGCCTTTGATTATGTGGTGTTGAGCCAGACCTTGCAGGCCATGCACGCGCCGAAGAAGGTGATCGAGCACCTGTTGCGCATCGGTCGGCGGGCGATCGTTTCGTTTCCCAACTTCGCTCACTGGCGGTTGCGGTTGTATATCGGGCTTAAGGGCAGAATGCCGGTCAGCAAGACGCTTCCCTGCCAGTGGTATGACACCCCCAATATCCACTTCTGCACCATCAAGGATTTCATGGCGCTGTGCGGGGAGTTGGGGATTACCGTCGAGCGCAGTCTGGCGCTGGATCATGACGGCGCCGGGCGTCCTATCGGCCTTTGGCCTTTCTCCGCCAACCTGATCGGCGAACAGGCGGTGTTTTTGTTGCATAAATAGGGGACGTTCCCTCACTCGCGTCCGTAAATATCTTCGAAGCGTTCGATATCGTCTTCTTCAAGGTAAGAGCCGGTTTGAACTTCTATGACATGAATAATATCCCGGCCGGGGTTTTCCAGGCGGTGCCTGGCGCCGGCGGGGATGTAGGCGGACTGGTTCTCATGAAGATCGAAGGTTTCATCTCCCCGCGTTACCCTCGCCGTCCCGTCAACCACAGTCCAGTGTTCGGCGCGATGCCGGTGACGTTGCAGGCTGAGACCGGCGCCGGGGTTGAGGGTGAGTTGCTTGACCTTGAAGCGGTCGCCTTCCTTAAGGGTGGTGAAACTGCCCCAGGGGCGATAGACGGTAAGATGAGAAACAATCTCCTTCCTCTTGTTTTCTGCCAACAGGCCGTACAGCGCCTTCACTTCCTCCGCCTTGTCCTTGGCGAGCACCAGGACGGCGTCATCCATGGCCACCACCACGATATCCTTCACGCCGACGGTCGCCACCAGAGGGCCATGGCTTCGGATGTAGCTGTCGGCAGTGTCCAGGGCCGTCACATCGCCGGACAGGGCGTTGCCGTTTTTATCTTTTACGGCGACCTCCCACAGCGAAGCCCAGGAGCCGAGATCGCTCCAGCCCATATTTACCGGCGTCACGGCGGCTGTTTTTGTGCGCTCCATGACCGCATAGTCGATGGAGTTGGAAGGAATCGTCGCAAAAGCTTCCGCGCCCAGGCGAAAGAAAGCGCCGTCGCGCCGGCCTTCGGCCACCGCCTGGCGGCAGCCGGCGATGATGGCCGGTTGCAGCCGTTCCAGTTCCTCCAGGTAGCGCGCCGCAGTGAAGACGAATATGCCGCTGTTCCATGAGTAACCGCCGGTCTTGAGAAATCCCTCGGCGGCAGCGGCGTCGGGTTTTTCGATGAATCGGGAAATTTTGGAACAACCTTTTACGTCTTCAAGGGGAGCGCCGCCGAGGATATAGCCGTAGCCGGTTTCCGGCCTGTCGGGGGTAATGCCGAAGGCCACCAACGCTCCGGCCCGCGCCGCTACGGTCGCCGTTTCGACGGCGGCGTAAAAATGCTTCACGTCGGCGATGACATGATCCGAAGGCATAACCAGCATGAGCGCTTCGGGATCGTCCCTGACCAGCATCAGCGCCGCCGCCGCCGCCGCCGGAGCGGTGTTGCGTCCGACCGGCTCCAGGATGATATCGGCGGGCGTCATGTCGATGTCGCGGAGCTGCTCGATTACCATGAAGCGGTGTTCGTGGTTGCAGATGATCAGGGGCGGGTTGAAGCCTTTTCCCCTTACTCTGTGAGCGGTCTCCTGGAGGATGCTGCGCCCGTAAACCGGCCCGCAGGCCAAGTCGTGAAACTGTTTGGGGTTGAGGCTGCGCGACGCCGGCCACAGTCTTGATCCCGATCCGCCGGAAAGGATAACCGGCGTGATGCTTGCGCCGCCGCTCATGCAATGTTTTCCAAGTACCAGCGGTAGGCCTGTTTCAGTCCGTCATCAAGGCCGGTCTTCGCCTTCCACCCCAGCGCCGACAGGCGGGACGCATCCACCAGCTTGCGCGGGGTTCCGTCGGGCTTGGTCGCGTCAAACGTCAACTCGCCCGTGAAGCCCACTACCCGGCATATGGTTTTAGCCAGATCGCCGATGGATATTTCATTTCCGGTTCCGATATTGATTTGAATTTCCCCGGAGTAGTTCCTGATGAGAAAAACCAGGGCGTCGGCCAGATCATCCACATACATGAATTCCCGCAACGGCGCTCCTGATCCCCACACCTCCATGGTCTTGTCGCCGCGCTCTTTCGCCATATGGGCCTTGAGCATCAGGGCGGGGATGACATGGCTTACGTTCAGATCAAACCTGTCTCCCGGGCCGTAGAGGTTGGTCGGCTGGGCGGCGATGAAGTCGCAGCCGTACTGAAGCCGGTAGGCCTGACACAACCGGATGCCGGCGATCTTGGCTATTGCATACCACTGGTTTGTCGGCTCAAGGGGGCCGGTGAGCAGAGCCTCCTCGGCCATCGGCTGCTCGGCGTGTTTGGGATAGATGCACGACGTTCCCAGCAACAGGAGTTTTTCGACGCCGGCCTTCCAGGCGCTGTGCACCAGATTGGTTTCGATGGCCAGATTGTCATAGATGAATTCCGCCGGACGGGTGTTGTTGGCGAAGATGCCGCCGACGGTGGCGGCGGCGATGATCGCCACTTGCGGTTTATGCTCCGCCATCCACGCCTCGACATCGGCCTGACGGCGCAGGTCCACCTGTTCGCGGCCGACGGACAGCGGTTGACAATCCTCGGCGGACAGCCTTCTCATCAGGGCCGAGCCGACCATTCCCTGTCCGCCGGCCACCATGATGCGTTTGCCGGACAGGGAAAAAGGCGTCTTTCCTGTCATTGATTTTTCATATCTTCAAGATCAAAGGCCACCATTTCGCGGACAAGCTCCTTGAAGGTGGTTTGCGGTTTCCAGCCCAGTTTTTTCCGCGCCTTGGAGGCGTCGCCTTCAAGCTTGTGGACATCGGTCGGACGGAAGTAACGGGGGTCCACCTGCACCAGCACCTTGCCGGTGGCGGCGTCGGCGCCCGTTTCGTCGGCGCCGGAGCCGCTCCATTGAATCTTTCTGCCGACTTCGGCGAAGGCCAACTCGACGAATTCACGCACCGAACGGCACTCGCCGGTGGCCAGCACATAGTCGTCGGCTGCGGGCTGTTGCATCATCATCCACATGCCCTTTACATAGTCCCGCGCATGTCCCCAATCCCGCTTTGCGTCCATATTGCCGAGGAACAGCTTGTCCTGCTTGCCGAGTTCGATCGCCGCCACGGCGCGGGTGATCTTGCGGGTGACGAAGGTCTCGCCTCGGGTCGGCCCCTCGTGATTGAACAGGATGCCGTTGGAGGCGTGATAGCCGTAGGCCTCGCGGTAGTTGACGGTGATCCAGTAGGCGTACAGCTTGGCCGCCGCATAGGGGCTGCACGGATGAAAGGGAGTGTTCTCGTTTTGCGGAGCCTCGGCGTTGCCGTAAAGCTCGGAGGTCGAGGCCTGATAAAAGCGCACGCTGTCTTTCATGCCGAGAATGCGAATGGCCTCCAGAAGCCGCAGCGCGCCCAGGCCGTCCGCGTTGGCGGTGTATTCCGGCGTCTCGAAGCTGACCTGCACATGGCTCTGCGCCGCCAGATTGTAAATCTCGTCGGGCCGGGTCTCCTGAACCAGACGGATCAGGTTGGTGGCGTCGGTCATGTCGCCGTAGTGCATGGTGAAGCGCACGTTCTCCTCGTGGGGATCGTGGTAAAGATGATCGACGCGCCCGGTGTTGAAAGACGACGAACGCCGCTTTACGCCGTGAACCACATAACCCTTGTCGAGCAGAAGCTCGGCCAGATACGCCCCGTCCTGACCGGTGACGCCGGTTATGAGAGCGGTTTTTTTGACCATTTTAATTCCTGTGGGTTAACCTGATTCAGCGGTGGGGACTGTAGTACGTCACGCCCCGGCGAGGAAAGACTGTTTTGCGGGCGGTTATTACAAAAAAGAAACCCCCGTCAACCAAGGGCGGGGGGTTCTTTTCGGATGCTCCAGGCATCGCCCGGTCTAAGCCGAGCCTGATTGAGTACACTGTGCCAAGTAACTTGCGTCGTCAGGCGGTGTCAGTTTTCTAAACCTCTCTTTTCCAGCTACCACCTACGCCCTATAGATAGGATATTTTTTAACGGGTTCAATAGCCGATCACGCAATATTGTTGCTTTTTTTTATGGTATTATCGGGGCCTGTCCAGATCGGTCTCAAACAGGCGGTAGCGGCTTTTGCCGGCGTCGTCATCGGCCTTGGCGATCAGTTTTGCCGCCTCGCCTTTGAGCGAGGATTTTAGGCCGTCATAAACCTGATGGTCATAGAAATCGTCGGGATATATTTCAAGCCACATGCGGACGCGCCGGGCGGCTCCCCATGTGATGTCGAGACTTTCCGAGCGGCCCGGCGGCAGGCGGGTGTCGAAGGCCTCGACCCAGACGCCGTCGGCAAATGACACCGAACGCCGGATGACGCGAAAGACCTCGCTTTCCCTGATCGGCTCGCCGCCGTCGTCAAGGCGGACGGCGCGCATTACCGCCTTGGGCGTGACATAGGTGGGGAAAGCATGGCCGACCCCGGTGTTGGTCAGCGCAAAGCTCGCCTTGTCGCTTTTCGCGCTGAAGGCGGGGGTAAGGCCGGAGGCCGTCATTTCAGGATCATGAATGCCCAGCCATAAGTGCCGGCGTCCCGGCATATGGCAGGATTGGCAGGTGACGCCTTTTTTCCCCTGGGGGCTGTCTTTCCATTCGTTATGGGTGTTTTCCAGCGGCTTTCCGTTGACCGCGCCCCATGACGGAGGGAACTGATGGCAGGAGGCGCAGAACGAGGAGTCCTCGAAACCGGCAGACCTGAAAACGCCGCCGTGGGAATCGGCGGAATCGCTCTGCCCGGTTTCGCCGGTTACCGCCTTGGGCGGGCCGTAATGCTTGCGCCCCCTGAGATGGCAGCCCGAGCAGCTATTGCCCGCCGCCGCCAGCCCTTGGGCCGCCGGGATATGTCCTCGGCCCGCCTTCAGGGCGTCGCGGAAAGCCTGCTCCTGCTCGGCCAGCGGAGCGTGGCACTGCATACAGTCGCTCAGGCCGCCGGCAAACGAGGCCATCAACTGGCCGACCAGTCCCGGCGAGAAGGCCTTGGCGTGAAGGGAGGAGCGCCATTCCTCGTATTGGCCGGCATGGCACTCGCCGCAAGCCTCGGGGGCCAGGGAATGTTCGGGAGCCTCGCCCTGGAGGGCGAGGGGCTTTTGCCAGTAGTTCTCGGGCAGCGGGTGAGGGTCGGCGGCGAACGCCGGAGCTTGAGATAACGTCAGTATGATTATGGGAACACAATACTTGATTATATATAGCGGCATGCTGCTATGGCGTTTCGGGAACGGCGGCGGTTTGCTCTTCGCGGAAGGCGTCCAGCGCCGCCGCGACGGCCTCGTCGGAAAGGGCGATAATGGCGGCGGCCAGCAGGGCGGCGTTTCTGGCGCCGGCCTCGCCGAGGCCGAGGGCGCCGACGGGAACGCCGCCCGGCATCTGGGCCATGCACAGCAGGGCGTCCAGGCCGCCCATCATTTTCCCTTCCATAGGGACGCCGAGAACCGGCAGAGGCGTCAGCGCCGCCACCGCGCCGGGCAGGGCGGCGGCCATGCCGGCGCCGGCGATGATCACTTTCAGGCCGCGCTTTTTGGCGCTTGAGGCGTATTCATAGAGACGCGCCGGCGTACGGTGGGCCGAGATGACGCGGGTTTCAGACGGCACGCCCAGCCCGTCCAGGATGTTCTTGGCGCAACGCATGACGTTCCAGTCGGAGCGGCTGCCCATGATAATGCCCACAATCGGGGTGCTGTCGGCCATGACGGCAATTCCTCAGCGAATAAGGCGGCGATTATAGGCGCGCACGGCCTTTGCGCAAGCCGGTAACAAATGTTTTGAACAAATGCTCTGTCGATAAGGCGGAGGATACGTCCGCCGTCGCCGCGCCGGCGGCGAGACCGGACCTCCGTTATTTGTAAGGCAAGCGCTCTTCGATCAGGCCGGGCAGGTTCTCAAACTCCGGGTCTTTATGCACCAGCGCCGCCGCCAGTTGCAGCGCCGATGCGGCAATCCAGGCGTCGGCGAGTGAAAGCTGATGGCCGGCTTTGATGCCCGCCGCACACTCCAGCAGGGCAGGGGACTCATGTATCCACTCCACCGGCAACGCCAGGCAACTTTGATAGGCCTGACGCCCTGCCTGTTCGCCTTCGTCTTTCCACACCCGGTAATAAATTTCCATTAACGACATAAAGCAGCCGTAACATCGCTGTTCGCCCAGCGCCGCCCCTTTGAGCAGCGCCGCAACCCGCTCGGCCCCCGCCTCGTTATCGCGCAGCGTCAGCAGCGCCGATGTGTCAAGCAGCCAAAGGTTCATGCTTCTCGCGCCGCATCGGCCTTGCGGTCAGCCGACAGCCGCGCCGATGCCCCGCCCCGGCCTTGGCCGCGAAAGGCTTCGATGGAATGGAGATATGCCGCCATCTTTGCGGTGTTCTCCGCAACGCCGCCGGACAACGTGCGATAAGCTTCGCTGGAAACAATATAAGCTACTTGGCGTCCGCGCCGAGTGATGCTGATCGGCTCGCGCTGGGCGTTATCCAGTAATTCGCCAAAATGGTTCTGGGCCTCGACTGACGAAACGGTTTTCATGGCGCCACTCCTTCAACTGGCTAATCTGTCTATTATAGCCAGAAATAAGCTTACCGGCAATGGCTATTCCGTCAATACATACTGATCAGGGAATGTCCTATAATAAGCCGGGATGGGCCTTTGCCCGGCTTCTGATAAGGTTCCCGGTTTCATGGATGGTTGGCGTCCCCTACGGGATTCGAACCCGTGTTGCCGGCGTGAGAGGCCAGCGTCCTAGGCCTCTAGACGAAGGGGACGAGGCTTGACATCAGTTCTATTACAGGAAAACCAGGACCTTGATCAAGGGGGTCAATAGTGATGTTGTATGTCATGGCGTCGGTTCGCCCGGTGTAGTAAGTATCTTCGGCATTATTTTGTCGAACAGGATTGATGATGGGTAAAAAAATAAAGGTTCCCGGTCAGAAAAGGCCTTTCGCGGTCAGGGACAGGGAGGCAAGGCGCGAGGACATCGACCGTCGCAATGAAGTTGAAATCAGGCAGGACGCCGAACGGCATGTTCCCGGCAGACGGACCAAAAAGGACGACCGCCGCGACGATGAAGATGATACGCGCCGCAAATAGGCGGCATGACTTTCTTGGTAATTGGAGGATAAGGCCCGATGGCCAACGTTGTAGTTGTCGGCGCCCAGTGGGGCGATGAGGGTAAGGGCAAGATCGTTGATTGGCTGTCGGAGCGCGCCGATGTCGTGGTGCGTTTTCAGGGCGGCCACAACGCCGGCCATACCCTGGTCATCGACGGCGTTGTCTTCAAACTGAGTCTGCTGCCTTCCGGCGTGGTGCGCGAAGGCAAGCTTTCGATCATCGGCAACGGCGTGGTGGTCGATCCCTGGGCGTTGCTGGGCGAGATGGAAACGGTTCGCGGCAAGGGGGTAAAGATCAGCCCCCTGAATGTGCGCGTCGCCGAAAACGCGCCGCTGATTCTGCCGCTGCACCGCAACCTGGACCAGGCCCGCGAGGCGGCTTTGGGAAACGCCAGGATCGGCACCACCGGACGCGGCATCGGCCCCGCCTACGAAGACAAGACGGCCAGACGCGCCATACGGGTGGGCGATCTGGCCGAACTCGGCGAGTTGGGCGCGAAAGTGGACAGGCTTCTTTTCCATCATAACGCCCTGCTGCGCGGCATGGGTATGCCCGAAGTTGATCGGGACAAACTGATTTTCGATCTGGAGCAGGTCGCGCCCAAAATTCTGCCCTATGCGGGAATTGTGTGGAAAATACTTGATGAGGCCCGGCGGGCCGGCAAGCGCATTCTGTACGAAGGCGCCCAAGGCACCATGCTGGATATCGACCACGGCACCTATCCCTTCGTCACCTCGTCCAACACGGTGGCCGCCCAGGCGGCTGTCGGCTCGGGGCAGGGACCGGGGGCCATTGATTATGTGCTCGGCATCACCAAGGCCTACACCACCCGTGTCGGCTCGGGGCCGTTTCCCACTGAACTCAATGATGACATCGGCAAGGGTCTGGGCGAGCGCGGCCATGAATTCGGCACCGTCACCGGCAGACCCCGCCGTTGCGGCTGGTTTGACGCGGTGATGGTGCGCCAGGCGGTAAAGGTCAACGGCATCAACGGCATCGCCCTCACCAAGCTGGACGTGCTCGACGGCGTCAAGGAATTAAAGGTGTGCATCGGTTATCGTCTGGCCGGCAAGGAACTGGACTATCTTCCCGCCTCGTCCATCGAGCAGGCGGCGGTGGAGCCGATTTATGAATCCATGGAGGGTTGGAGCGAAAGCACTCGCGGGGCGCGCACCTGGGCCAAGCTGCCGGCCCAGGCCGTCAAATACATCCGCCATATCGAGGAACTTATCGAGGCCCCCGTCGCCCTGTTCTCCACCAGCCCCGAACGCGAGGACACCGTTCTGGTCCACGACCCGTTTGCCGATTGATACCAAAGGTCACTGATATTGACCTATGGCAGCCCCGGCAATTTCCCCTCCTTACCAAGGAGGGGGCAGGGGGAGGTTAGCTCAATACCCCTGACGCCCGGCGCGTTGACCGGAATAGGCACCGTTCTATGGACCACAGAGGCTCAGAGACACAGAGGAGGATAAAGAAAATAAAGAAAAAGCAGGAAAAAGACCTCGCTTGATCTTCTCTGCGCCTCTGCGCCTCTGTGTTCAAAACACACAGGCCGATAATTCCCTCTTCGATACCCCCTAACTCCCCCTTCGAAAGGGGGAGAATTTTTCAGAGTCATTCTCTAATTCGCCAACGGCAGGTAGACATCGAAGGTTGTCCCCTTGCCGATTTCGCTGGCAAGCCGGATCGCGCCGCCGACCTTGGCCACGACCCCGAAGACCATGGACAGGCCGAGGCCGGTGCCCTTGCCCTTTTCCTTGGTGGTGAAGAGAGGCTCATAGATGCGTTGCATGGTGGCGGCGTCCATGCCGCAGCCGGTGTCGGCGACCGTCAGTTTCGCGTAATGGCCGTTCTTGAGTTTGCCGCTCGTCACGGCCTGTTCTTCCTCTACCGTCTCCCGCGACAGGGAAATAGCCAATTCGCCGGTCTTGCCCTCCATGGCGTCGGCGGCGTTGGAGGCAAGGTTCATCAGGATCAACTCGGCCTGTCGGGGGTCCGCCAGCACCATGCCGACGTCCGGATCAAGGCGGTCCCTGATTTTAATCGTCGCCGGCAGGGTGGAGCGCAGCAAGCCAACGGTCTCATTGTACACCTTGAAAATATCGATCTTCGCAACCTCGCCTTCATCGCTTCGGCTGAAGGCCAATATTCCGGCCGCCATGCCCTTCATCCGTTGAGCCGCCATAAGGACCATCTCCAGTTTTTGGCGATCCGGGCTTCCTTCCGGCAGTTTCTTCATCACCATCGGCGTCAGGCTGAGGACAGGAAGAAGCATGTTGTTGATGTCGTGGGCGACGCCGCCCGCCAGGGCGCCCAGACTTTCCATCTTCTGGGTGCGCAGCCGCGCATTTTCGGCTTCCTTGCGCTCGGTGATGTCGCGGGCGAAGAGGACGGCGCCGCGAATATCGCCATCGACGGAAAAGACCGGATTGAAATTGTAGTCAAACCAGATTTTATTATTTTCCCCCTCATAACGCAGGGGCTTTTCGGTCTCCATGACGCCTTTCGCCGCAGCGGTCAGTTCAGAGGTTGGAGAAAAATTGGTGAAATGAAGATCGTCGGAGGTGTCCCAAAACGCTACATAGTCTCCCGAACTGGCGTTGATAAGGGACCGCAAGGTCGCTTCGCTCTCCCTGAGCATGTCCTCGGTCTTGCGCCGCTCGATAATTTCGGCCTCCAGTTCCCTGGTTTGTTCGGTCACCCGTTCTTCCAGGCCTGACCGGGAGGCGGCAAGTTCGCAGAAAATAGTGACCTTGGAGCGCAAGGCCTCCGCCACGATGGGAGTGAACAGGAAATCGACCGCCCCCAGGCGATAGCCTTGCTTTAGGTCGATCTCCGCCTGATCGTAAGCGGTAATGAAGATGATCGGCATCCGGCGGTTGCGGGGACGGCTGCGGATCATCGCGGCGGTCTCGAACCCGTCCATAACCGGCATCTTTACATTGAGCAGAATCAGGGCGAAGGACTGATGGAGCAGGATGCGTAAGGCCTCGCGGCCCGATTCGGCTTCGATGATATCGACCGGCAACGAGGCTATAATCGAGACGATTAACGCCCGCTTGTCGGAACTGTTATCGACGATGAGTATCTTCTGGCGTGGGATTTCCGGCGACATGATCATTCCCCTACAATCCCGCCAGGAAGCGACCGATATCGACGACCGGCAGACTTCTGGCCTGCGGCGAAGCTTCCCAGCATGATTTTGTTAATCGAAGCAGCCTATGGGGGTAACGATACCACAATAATCAAAAACGAGGAAGCGTTATGATAAAAAAGATTGTGTAAAAAGCTCCGAAGACTGCCAATATATGTAAAGAGCGGGGCGCTTCCGGCGTCTCGCCATAACACCCCGTTTCCGTCATGCGCGGGCTTGACCCGCGCATCCACGTCTTCCGGGCGCGAAAACGGCGAGAAAGAAAGACGTGGACCGCCGGGACAAGCCCGGCGGTGACGATTTTGCGTGTGTGTAACGCCAACGGTCAGTATCAATGGCCACCGGTATTACTCCGCCAGCTTTTTTCTCAGCAGGTCGTTGACCAGTTGCGGGTTGGCCTTGCCGTGGGTGGCTTTCATCGTCTGGCCGACGAACCATGAGACGACTTTCTCGTTGCCGCCCTTGAATTGCTCCGCCCGCTCCGGGTTGGCGGCGATGACGGCTTCGACGGCGGCTTCGACGGCGCCGGCGTCGGTGATTTGTCGCAGGCCCTTTTCCTTGACGATGGCGTCGGGATCGCCGCCGGTCTCGATCATGATCGCAAAGATTTCCTTGGCGATGCGCCCCGATATGGTGTCATCATTGATCAGGTCGATAAGCCGTCCCAGGTTCTTGGCCGATACCGGGCTGTCGCCGATATTCAACCCCTTGGCGTTGAGCGCTCCGAACAGGTTGGCGGTGACCCAGTTGGCGGCGGTCTTGGCGTCGCGGCCCTCGGCGACCGCCTCGAAGTAATCGGCATTTTCCCTTTCCGCCGCCAGCACCCCGGCGTCATAGGGCGACAGCCCGAATTCGGCGATGAAGCGTTCCTTCTTGTCGTCGGGCAATTCGGGCAGGCTTTTGCGGATGGCCTCCACATATTCCTCGGTCAGCGCCAGCGGCAGCAGGTCAGGGTCGGGGAAATAACGATAGTCGTGGGCCTGCTCTTTGGAGCGCATGGACCGGGTTTCGCCGGTGGACGAGTCAAACAGGCGGGTCTCCTGGATCACCCGGCCGCCTGATTCGTAGACATCGACCTGTCGCTCGGCCTCGTGTTCGATGGCTTGCTGAAGGAAGCGGATGGAGTTGACGTTCTTGATCTCGGCGCGGGTGCGCAAGCCTTTCTCGCCCTTAAGGCGGATCGAGACATTGGCGTCGACGCGCATTGATCCCTCGGCCATGTTGCCGTCGCAGGTCCCGAGATAACGCATGATGGCGCGCAACTTGGCGACGTAGGCCCCGGCTTCTTCGGGACTACGCATGTCGGGCTTGGAGACGATCTCCATCAGGCCGACGCCGGAGCGGTTGAGATCGATGAAGGTGCGCCGGGGGTCTTGATCGTGCAGGGACTTGCCGGCGTCTTGTTCCATGTGCAGGCGCTCGATGCCGATCTCGCGGGCGGGGCGATCCTTGAAGTCCAGAATGACAACCCCCTCGCCGACAATGGGATGGTAGAGCTGGGAAATCTGATAGCCCTGGGGCATGTCGGGATAGAAGTAATTCTTGCGGTCAAAGACGGAGCGCAGGTTAATTTTCGCCTTCAGGCCGAGGCCGGTGCGCACCGCCTGTTCGATGCAGAATTCGTTGATTACCGGCAGCATTCCCGGCATGGCGGCGTCGATCATCGATACCTGGGTGTTGGGCGCGGCGCCGAAGTCGGCGGCGCTCCCCGAGAACAGCTTGGACCTGGAGATGATTTGGGCATGCACCTCAAGCCCGATAACGGTTTCCCAGTCGCCCGTTTCGCCCCGGATCAGATAGGTCATGATTTTTACAGTCCCTTGAACCCGGCGGCGGCTTCCAGCGCC
>MIAA01000025.1:0-22361 GCA_001830425.1 Rhodospirillales bacterium RIFCSPLOWO2_02_FULL_58_16 | reverse complement strand
GGCCGCCGCCGCCCAGGCCCGCCGGAACTGAAATGCCGGGCAGACCGGCCAGACTGGCGGGTACGGTGAACACGTCGTTCAGGTACATGGCGATGGGATCGTCCGTCTTGTCGCCGAGGGGGAAGGCTTCCGAGGGGGCGGTCGGCGTCAGCAGCACGTCGGCCTGCGTAAAGGCCCGGCTGAAATCCCCGGCGATCAGGGTGCGCAACTTTTGCGCCTTGGCGTAGTAGGCGTCATAGAACCCGGCGCTCAGAACGTAAGTGCCGATAAGGATGCGGCGGCGCACTTCTTTGCCGAAGCCCCGGCCCCGCGTGTTTTGGTACATGTCGTCCGGCGAATCGCCGGGGACGCGCAGGCCGTAGCGCACGCCGTCATAGCGGGCCAGATTGGACGAGGCTTCCGCCGGGGCGACGATGTAATAGGTGGGCAAGGCGTACTTGGTGTGAGGCAGCGAGACATCGACGGTTGTCGCCCCCGCTTCCTTCATCCATTGAATGCCCTTTTGCCATAAGTCCTCAATTTCTCGCGGCATTCCGTCAAGGCGGTATTCCTTGGGAATGCCGACGCGCAGACCCCTGACGGCGCCGCCGAGCGCCCCTTCCAGGTCGGGCATTTTCAGCGGCGACGATGTTGAGTCCCTGGGGTCGTGTCCGGCCATGGCTTGCAGCATGAGGGCGGCGTCTCTCACGGTGCGGGTCAGCGTCCCGGCCTGATCCAGGGACGAGGCGAAGGCCACCGTTCCCCAGCGCGAGCATCGCCCATAGGTCGGCTTCATGCCGACGATGCCGCAGAACGACGCCGGCTGGCGGATCGAGCCGCCGGTATCGGTGCCGGCGGCGCCGAGGCACAGGCGCGCCGCCACCGCCGCCGCCGAGCCTCCTGAGGAGCCGCCCGGAGTCAAATCCTTGCCGTCCTTGCCCTTCCACGGGTTCTTGACCGGGCCGTAATAGCTGGTTTCGTTGGACGATCCCATGGCGAACTCGTCCAGGTTGGTCTTGCCCAGCATCACCGCGCCGGCGTCGCGCAGATTGGCGCTGACCGTTGATTCATAGGTGGGGACAAAGCCGTCGAGGATGTGGGAAGCGGCGGTGGTCAGTACGCCTTCGGTGCAGAACAGGTCCTTGACGGCTATCGGAATGCCGTCCATGGCTCCCAGGCTTTTGCCCTCGGCGCGGCGCGCATCGGACGCCTTGGCCCGCTCCAGCGCCAACTCCGGCGTCTCGGTGATGTAGGCGTTGAGATCGCGGCGGGCCTCCATCGCCTCCAGATGGGCGCGGGTCAGTTCTTCGGAGGAGATATCGCCTTCGGCCAGACGCTCGCGGGCATGGGCGATGGTGAGGCCGGTGAGGCAGGTCATTATTCGATCACCTTGGGCGCGGTGAAGAAGTCGCCCTCAGGTTCGGGGGCGTTGGCCAGCACCTGATCGAGCTTGCCGCCGTCGGTAACCTCGTCCCGGCGGCGGGGCAGGGTTATATCACAGACGCCGGTCATCGGCTCGACGCCGTCGGTATCGACTTCGGCCAGTTGTTCAACCCAGCCGATGATGGCGGACAACTCATCGGCCAGATGGTCCAGTTCATCGTCCGGCGTCCTGATGCGCGCCAGCATGGCGATGGTCTTGACGGCGGATTTATCCAGAGACATGGGAGACTACTTTTACCGGGAGAAGGTAGTTTCGGTTATTAGCACCGGAGATTGCCGACCGCAAGCGGCTCACCGGTTCTTGGCGGTCATCTCTTTCCAGGTCTTGTCGTTCCAGGTGTCGGGAGTGATTTGGGCGGCGGCGGAGAGGGCGCTTTCGATGTCCGCCGCCGGCGTTTCCATGACTTTGGGCTTCTTGCCGAATTCATCCTGCGAGATGCCGTCAAACACCAATTTGCCGGTTTTCTTGTGGTACATGAAGGTGGTGGACAGGGCTTCTTCAAAGCTGTCGCCGATTTCCAGCACATCGACATTGATCTGGTAAATCTGGCTTTGGGTCAGGTCGAAAGCCGCCTCGGTGATGAACATGAAGGCGGGAAACTCGAACTTGGCTCCTTTGGCCGCGCATTTATAGGAGATATCGTAATCATAGGTTCCGGAAGCTTCGCCTTCGGTCGCGTTTCTTTTGTCGAAGCGGACGGCGTATTCACATACGGCTCCGTTTGTTGCTTCCGATTTGCCTTTTATGTCGGTTATCTGTGAGCCGTCGATTATGGGCAACAGGACAGGCGCGTAGACATATCCGAGTTCCTTGCCGTTTTGTTTTACGCCCAGCCATGCGCTGTCTTCAGGTCTGCCGACGGCCTCGACGCGGACGCCTTTCTTGAGAAGGCTGAGGCTTTTGCTGGCGGTGATGGGCTTGATATGAACATTGATGTCCTTGGTCACCAGAAAGACGCCGCTTTCGGGCGTCAGCGGGATCGAGAAGTCGGCTTCCTCCACTTCGATAGGCTTCAGCGCCTGTTCAAAAACGAAGCCGAGGTCTTTGCCGTCCTTCTTTTTTATCGCCAGCCAGTCCTTGTCGAATCTGCCGACGGCCTCGACAAGCTCGCCCTTATCCAGACCGCCTATCCGTTTGGCGTCGGTGGAGGGCTTGGCGCGGATGTTGACCCGTTCAACAGCCTCATAGGCGCCGTAAACGGTGGTCACGGAAACATCGAGAATCTTGATTTGCTTCGGCGCCGGCTCATCCGCCGATCCATCATCCTCGGACTTGTCCGCAGGCTCGTCCGCCGGTTCATCCGCCGGCCTGTCCGCCGGTTCATCAACAGGGTCTTCCGGCTGATCATCTATCGGTTCATCCATCGGCGCGTCTGAAGGCGCGTCGATCGGCGCTTCCGTCGGCTCATTCGCCGGCGCCTTGTTTTTCGCCGCAGCGTGTTCGGTTACGGTCAGGATCAGCGCGGCGGCGACAAGGCAAGCCGCGACTGCGGCCCGGCAAGGCCGATGCCGGTAAAGCGCCCGAAAGAAATAACCTGTACTCATCGGCATAAATAACCATAACAGTAATTCGGCGACAAGGAGAGTGTCTATTTTCGATATTAGGTTCGACTCGCCGCCCGCCTCGGCGTTATTTTGCGACATGATTGTTGAAAATATCAGGGAATTAAAAGAGCGCCTCAAACCGGGAAGCCGGTTGCTGGGCATTGACCACGGCGCCAAGACCGTCGGTCTGGCGTTGTCCGATTTCACTCTGGCCGTCGCCACCCCTTACCTGACCATGCGCCGGGGCAAGAAGTTCGCCGAGGATGCCGGGGAGTTGCGTCGGCTCATCGCCGAGTTGAATGTCGGCGGCCTGGTGATCGGCCTGCCGCTCGGCATGGACGGCGCGGAAGGGCCGCGCTGCCGTTCGGTGCGCGACTTCGCCGCTAATCTGCAAAAGGCCTTCGCCGGCAAGGACGAGGCCGACATTCCCGTTTTCTTTCATGACGAGCGCCTGTCGACGGCGGTCGTTCAGCGTATGTTGATCAGCGAAGCCGACATGACCCGCCGCCGCCGCGCCGAGGTCATCGACAAAGTCGCCGCCGCCTACATCCTTCAAGGCGCCCTGGATATCATGTCGGTAAACCCCGGCAAATAAGCATTAACATTTATCGACGATTCGGCTAAACAACCACTATGCATAATTTTCTGGACTTTGAAAAACCGTTAGCCGAGATCGAAGGCAAGATCGAGGAGCTGCGCCACAAGGTGGACGGCGACCTCAATATCGCCGACGAGGTGACCAGGCTTCAGGCCAAGGCCGACAAGCTGCTGGGGCAGACTTACGCCAAGCTCGGCGCCTGGCAGAAGACGCAGGTGGCGCGTCACATCGACCGGCCCCACACCCTGGATTACATCGGCGCCCTGATCGAAGGCTTTACGCCGCTGGCCGGCGACAGGGCCTACGCCGAAGACCTCGCCATCGTCGGCGGTCTGGGGCGGTTCAGGGGGCGCTCGGTGGCGGTCATCGGCCATGAGAAAGGGGCCGACACCCAGGCCCGCGTTACTCATAACTTCGGCATGGCGCGGCCTGAAGGCTACCGCAAGGCCCAGCGCATCATGAAGCTGGCCGACCGTTTCTCATTGCCGGTAATCACCTTGATCGATACGCCCGGCGCCTATCCCGGAGTCGACGCCGAGGCTCGCGGCCAGGCCGAGGCCATCGCCCGCTCCATCGAGACCTGCCTGTCCCTGAAGACGCCGCTGATCAGCGTTATCATCGGCGAGGGCGGTTCCGGCGGCGCTATCGCGCTGGCCGCCGCCAATACGGTGCTGATGCTGGAGCATTCCATCTATTCGGTGATTTCGCCGGAGGGGTGCGCCTCTATCCTGTGGCGCGACGGCGATCAGGCCAAGAACGCCGCCGAGGCGCTGAAGCTGACCGCCCAGGACCTGCTGAAACTGGAAGTCATCGACGCCATCATCCCCGAACCCCTGGGCGGCGCCCACCGCAAGCCCGGAGAAACCATCGCCGCCGTCGGCGACGCTCTGGAAAAGGCGCTGGAAAACCTCCTCGGCGTAGAAGGCGGCCTGCTGAGAGCGCGCCGCCGCGAGAAGTTTCTGGCAATCGGCGGCAAGGGCATAGGGTAAGCGCTTCAAATCACAGGTTTAGAATCACTACTATCGGCGCATTGCCTTGTAGCGCCCGGTCGTGCAATTATGCCCTTGAGGCAATATGCTCAGGGCGACATGAATGAATAATCCTGCAAAAATAAGAAAAATCCGCGTCGCCGACGGCATCTTCTGGGTGGAAGCGCCCGACGCCGACCTTTACATCCAGTGCGGATGTCCGGCGGACAGCGTCAAGCACATGATGAAGCGGGGATTGATCATCCCGGTCGAGACGAGCGGCGTCGCCTATGAGACCGGCCCCAACGCCCTCCTGCTTTCCGATGTGATGCTGCAAGGGGGAGACTTTGCCAATCTGGGCGAGTTCCCGGTTCTTCAGATGCTCTACAGGCAGGGGATGATCCTGCCCGGTCATCCCAAAAACACCGGGATCAAGCCCATGATCATCGGCCTCAGGGAGCAGGTTAATTCCCAGCTTCAGTACATCTATCGCGGCAATTACGGGCTGATCTCCGAAGAGGAAATCATCGAGACCGGCGTCGATCCCGAAAGAGCGAGGGAGATGATGCGCCTCAAGCTCAAATTCGCCTTCGGAAAAATTCTTAATCCCAGGGACCTTCTGGATACCAGGATCGTCGGCGCGGAAGACGTTGAAATCAGGAACGGCGTTTTTATCAGGCGCCTCGGCCTGAATGTCTTTGAGTTTGAATATGAGGGCGAGAAGGTTGCCGTTGATCTCAACCTGGATGCTTCGGAAAGTTATGACTCGCCGTACCCCCTGGGATTTCATCGGGTGCAGAAGGACTATTTTTCCGTCATCCACTCAGGGCAGGGCGACGGCTGGGATATCAACCGCCCTTCCATGTCCAGCCTGCTGATGTTCCAGGGAAAGGTCTACCTTATTGACGCCGGCCCCAACATCATGTTCAGCCTTGTGGCGCTGGGGATCGGCATCAACGAGATCGAGGGCATTTTTCACACCCATTCCCATGACGACCATTTCGCCGGCCTCACCAGCCTTATGCGCACCGACCGCCGGATAAAGTACTACGCCGCGCCGATGGTGCGCGCCTCGGTGGCCAAGAAGCTGGCGGCGTTGATGTCCATCGAAGAGGACAGTCTGGAGCATTATTTCGATATCCATGACATCAATCCCGACGCCTGGAATCCCGTAGACGGACTGGAAGTGCTGCCGATCTATTCTCCTCACCCGGTGGAGACCACCATCCTGATTTTCCGCGCCCAAGGCGGCGAAGGAAGCAAGACCTACGCTCACTTCGCCGATATCGTCTCCCTCGGCGTGCTTGAAGGCATGATTACCGAATCAGAGGAAGAACCCGGCCTTTCCCGCGACCTGTTCGACAAAATAAAGATGGACTATCTGATGGCGGCCGATTTGAAGAAAATAGATATCGGCGGCGGACTGATCCACGGCGATGCCGAAGATTTCAGGGAAGACCGTTCAAAAAAGATCGTTTTGTCCCACACTTCCCTGAAATTAACCGCCAAGCAAAAGGAGGTCGGCTCCGGCGCCCCTTTCGGCACGGTGGACGTCCTTATCGAGAGCCACCAGGATCATTCCTTCCGGGAAGCCTACGGCTTCCTGAGAGCATATTTCCCGGATATCCCCGATCATCAGATAAAGGTTCTGCTTAACAGTCCGGTGGTTACCTTCAATCCCGAGACCATCCTTGTTAAAAAGGGGGAAGTCAACAAGTCCATTTATCTGTTGTTGACCGGCAATGTGGAGGTGATCCGCGCCGATATCAGCGCTTACAGCGTCCTGTCGGCGGGTGCCCTGGTCGGAGAATTGCCCGGCCTTCTCGGTATGCCGATGCCCGATACCTTCCGCGCCGCAAGCTTCGTCAAGGCCCTGAAGATAAAGTGTTCTCTTTATCTGGAGTTTGTACAGCGCAATAACCTGTTTGACGAAATCCAGATGTTGCAGCAGAACAGGGAATTCATGCAAAAGACCGGTCTGTTCGGCGAGTCCATCTCGTACCCCACCCAGAACATGATCGCCAAGGCGATGAAGGTTGAGCATTTCGCCAAAGGGGGGGAAGTGGGGAAAGACAGGGCGTCATTGTATGTGATTAAAAGCGGAGTGGTGGAACGGACTATCGGGCATGATGTTTTAGAGACAATGACGAAAGGCGATTTTTTCGGCGAGGAACTTTCCGTCTTCGACACGCCGGGCATCTACAGTCTGCGCGTTGCCGAGCCGAGCGATATCTTCATTATCCCGAGCAAGATCATCAAGGACCTTCCGGTGGTGCGCTGGAGGCTGTTTGAGGCTTTCGAGCGGCGCATACGAATGGTTACCGATGCGGACGGCGCCCGCGAGTCCAAATTCCTCTGGCGTGATGAATATGCCATCAATGTTCAGGAGATGGATAAACATCATCGCAAGATGTTCGAGATGGCGGATCATCTTTCCCAGTCTGTAAAAGATGGAAGTAACCGATCCGTCATTGAGGACGCGCTGAAATTCCTGATCGGATACACCAAGCTCCATTTCGAGTCCGAAGAGAGCCTGATGGCCCGCTACGGCTATCCGGCGACCGAATCGCATACCGTCAAGCATGAACGCCTCATTAAAAAAGTCGATGAAATGAAGGGTCATCTTTGGGATAGTAATAACGGCGTCAACAATGAATTTATTGAGTTTCTCAAGGACTGGATTATCAGCCATATTTTGACCGAGGACGTAAAATACGCAGTATTTCTCAACAATAAGGGGGTATACTGAATACCAGGGGCGGCGTCCCCATGGGAGAAAGAAAATGTATATTAACTGGGAGGAAAATTTAAGCGTCGGCGTCGCCGAACTGGACATGGATCACAAGAAGCTGCTGGCGATCATGGATGATTTTTTCTCCGCCTGTTACGCCGGACAGGGGACAGAATCGCCGGATAAAATTCTCGACAGGCTGATTGAGTACACAACTTACCATTTCGACAAGGAAGAGGCGCTGCTGGAACTGCACGGCTATCCCGGTCTGGATGACCAAAGGAAGGAACACGCCAAGCTGGTCGCGCAGATCGAGAGGCTTGCGAACAGCCTCCGGGGCGAAGCCCCTTCATCGGTGACCAACAGCACCATGAAATTTCTCAATAACTGGCTGATCGACCATATCAAAAACTCCGATATGCGATACACGGCCTACCTTAACGGGATGGGCGTTCGCTGATTTCGGATTTTTAACCCCTCCTTCCCCTCCTTACCAAGGAGGGGGCAGGGGAGGTTTATGCTGCTTTGCCGTGACAGTGCTTGTATTTTTTGCCCGAGCAGCAAGGACAGGTCTGGTTTCTCGCCACGCGGCCCCAGGTGGAGGGATCGCCCGGATTGACGGCGCCCGACGCCTGACGGGAGTGGACGGTGACGGACGGCGAACGCTCCCCCGAATCTTCTTCCCCGCCATGCCGTAAGGCCGGGTCTTCGCGGCCTTCATGGATGTCCTGTTGCGGGCGCAGGTACAACTGGTCCTCGTCGCCGGCATATCGGATTTCGACGTGGCTCAACACCTGGGTCACCCGCTCGCGCAGGCCGTTCAGCATCTCCTCGAACAGATTGAAAGCCTCGCGCTTGTATTCGTTCAGCGGATCCTTTTGGGCGTAGGCGCGAAGGTTGATGCCCTGGCGCAGGTGGTCGAGGGTCAGCAGGTGGTCTTTCCACCCCTGATCCAGCAGTTGCAGCAACAGACTTTTCTCCACCGAACGCAGGGTGTCAGGGCCGTAGTCGGCGGCCTTCTTGGCCATTGCCTGATCCGCCGCCTCGTTCAGGCGAGCAAGGATTTCGGCGTCGGCGATTCCCTCTTCCTTGGCCCATTCCCCGATGGGCAGGTCAAGGCGCAGAACCCTCAGCGCCTCCTCGTGAAGGGCCGACGTATTCCATTGCTCGGCATAGGCTTTTTCGGGAATGCAGCGGGTGACCATGTCTTCGATGACCTGGCGGCGCATTCCGGTGACGTCCTCAGCGACGTCCTCGGCGTTCATCAGTTCCTTGCGTTGTTCGTAGATGACCTTGCGCTGGTCATTCATGACGTCGTCGTACTTAAGCAGGTTCTTGCGGATTTCGAAGTTGCGGGCCTCGACTTTCTGCTGGGCCTTTTCCAGGGCCTTGTTGACCCAGGGATGGACTATGGCCTCATTTTCTTCGAGGCCCAGCTTTTGAAGCATGCCGTCGATGCGTTCCGAGCCGAAGATGCGCATCAGATCATCTTCCAGAGACAGGAAAAAGGCCGAGGCGCCGGGGTCGCCCTGGCGACCGGAGCGACCGCGCAACTGGTTATCGATGCGGCGGCTTTCGTGGCGCTCGGTGCCGATGATGAACAGGCCTCCGGCGTCGGTCACCTTTTTTTTATTTTCACTGATCTCGGCCTTGATTTTTTCGATTGCCTTGAGGCGCTTGTCCTTGTCTTCAACAGCGGATAATTCCTGCTTGACGCGCATATCGAGGTTGCCGCCGAGCTGAATATCGGTTCCTCGGCCGGCCATGTTGGTGGCGATTGTCACCGCCCCCGGCACGCCGGCCTGGGCAATGATCTCGGCTTCTTGCGCGTGGTAGCGGGCGTTCAGCACATTGTGGGCAATCTTGCGTTTCTTCAGCATGGCGGAGAGCAATTCGGATTTCTCGATGCTGACGGTGCCGACCAGGGTCGGCTGATGGCGTTCCCGGCATTCCTCGATCAGGTCAATGATGGCGTGGTTCTTTTCGGCGGCGGTGCGGTAGACGTTGTCGTTATGATCGACGCGCACACAGGTCAGGTTGGTGGGCATTTCGATCACGTCCAGGCGATAGATTTCCATAAATTCGCCGGCCTCGGTCATGGCGGTGCCGGTCATCCCGGCAAGCTTGGGGTAAAGCCGGAAGTAGTTCTGGAAGGTGATCGAGGCCAGCGTCTGGTTCTCGTTCTCGACGGTTACATTCTCTTTGGCCTCCAGCGCCTGATGCAGACCCTCGGAATAGCGTCTTCCCTCCATCATGCGCCCGGTGAACTCGTCGATGATTATCACCTTGTCGTCCTTGACGATATAGTCGGTGTCGCGCGCGAACAGCTTGTGGGCGCGCAACGCCTGATTGGCGTGATGAACCAGCGAGACGTTGGCGATGTCGTACATGGAGCCTTCGCGGAGCAGTTCGGCTTCGCGGAGCAGTCTTTCAAGGTTCTCAGTGCCGTTTTCGGTGAAGGTGACGGCGCGTACTTTTTCATCCTTCTCGAAATCATCGTCAGACAGCTTGGGGATGATCTTGTTCAGCGCGATGTAGAGTTCCGACGTGTCCTCGGTGGCGCCGGAAATGATCAGCGGCGTGCGCGCCTCATCAACGAGTATGGAGTCGACCTCATCGACGATGGAGAAGTTGAACGGTCGCTGGACCATGGCGCCGAGGGTGAACTTCATGTTGTCGCGCAGATAGTCAAAGCCGAGTTCATTGTTGGTGCCGTAGGTGACGTCGGCGGCATAGGCCTCGCGGCGCTGGTCGTCGTTAAGGCCGTGAATGATGCAGCCGACCGTCAGCCCCAGGAACTTGTATATCTGCCCCATCCATTCGGCGTCGCGCCGGGCCAGATAGTCGTTGACGGTGACTACATGCACGCCTTCGCCGGACAGGGCGTTGAGATAAACGGCCAGCGTCGCCACCAGGGTTTTGCCTTCGCCGGTTTTCATCTCGGCGATCATGCCCCTGTGTAGGACGATGCCGCCGATAAGCTGGACGTCAAAATGACGCTGCCCGAGGGTGCGCTTGGCGGCTTCGCGCACAACGGCGAAGGCTTCGACCAGCAGGTCGTCCAATTTTTCGCCGTTTTTCAGGCGTTCTCTGAGCATGGGGGTGCGCGCCGC
The DNA here is from genome assembly GCA_001830425.1 of Rhodospirillales bacterium RIFCSPLOWO2_02_FULL_58_16. Classification (NCBI taxonomy): domain Bacteria; kingdom Pseudomonadati; phylum Pseudomonadota; class Alphaproteobacteria; order Rhodospirillales; species Rhodospirillales bacterium RIFCSPLOWO2_02_FULL_58_16. Next base: position 11,984 of record MIAA01000025.1, on the reverse strand, counting down.
GACTTCCTCGTCGCTCAGGGATGCAAGTTCCGGTTCGAGCGCATTGATCGCATCGACGTACTTGTAAAGACCTTTGAGATAGCGCTCGTTGGCGGAGCCGAACAAACGCCGGGCGATAGCGCCGAGCATTACGGGAACCTCAAGAAAAATCTAAAATGCGAATAACAAGTTTACCCTGTCGGGGGAAGAGATAGAGTCCCGGCGAACTTCTGTCAATGCGGGGCGGCGCATCGCCTTGTCAAAGTCGTCTCCGCCTCAACTGCATTTGGAATAGCCGCAGCTTGTGCATGTATCGCATCCTTCCTGGCGGATGAGGGCGGGGAGGGCGCATTTGGGGCAGGAGCGGAAGCGGGCGTCAACGGCAGACGCCGCCGCGTGGCCTGATCCGCCGCCCTTGGCGTAAGGGGAGGCGGCCATGGCCGCCACCTGGGGTTTCCGTACGGAATCGTTCTCGTCCAAGACGCCGGGCGCCGCCATGAACCCGATGTTGATCATGTGCTGCTCGATGACGCCGCCGATGGCGGCCAGCAACGAGGGGACATACTTGCCGCCGACCCAGTGTCCGCCGCGCGGGTCAAACACCGCTTTCAACTCCTCGACGACGAAGGAGACGTCGCCGCCACGGCGGAAGACGGCGGAGATCATGCGGGTCAGCGCCACCGTCCAGGCATAGTGCTCCATGTTCTTGGAGTTGATGAACACCTCGAAAGGCCGGCGGCGGGCGTTGTCGTCGATCAAGTCGTTCAGGGTGATATAGATGGAATGCTCGCTTTCCGGCCATTGCACCTTATAGGTGGCTCCGGGCAGCGCTTCCGGCCGGTCAAGGGGCCGGAACATATGATGGATTTCGGCGCCGCCGCCGTCCGCAGCCTTCGCCTTGCCGCCGGCCGGTTTGGGAGACATCAACGGCAGTTCCGGCTGGTCGTCGTCTTTGGTCTTCTTTTTGATCTGCAATACGGAGCCGGTCACGTCATTGGGCCGATAGGTGGTGCAGCCCTTGCAGCCGAGTTCATAGGCCTGGGCGTAAATATCCTTGAAGTCCTCGAAATCAATATTTTCCGGCACGTTGATGGTCTTGGAGATGGAGCTGTCCACATACATTTGAACGGCGGCCTGCATCACCAGATGATCGTTGGGGCTAAGGCCCTGGGCGTCGATGAAGTAGTCCGGCAACGGCATTTTTTCGCCGAAGGCGCGGCGGAACAGGCGGTAGGCGTAGTCGCTCACTTCCTCTTCGCGCCGGGAGCCGTCAGGCATGGCGACGCTGCGGGAATAGATAAAGCTGAACACAGGCTCCAGCCCCGAAGAGACATTATCGGCCAGCAACGAGATGGTTCCGGTCGGCGCCACCGAGGTCAGCAGGGCGTTGCGGACGCCGTTGTCGGCGATGGCCGAACGCACGTCGGCGTCCAGGCCGCGCACGGCCTCGGAGCCGAGGTATTTGCCGGCGTCATACAAGGGGAACGGACCCTTCTCCGCCGCCAGCCCGGCGGAAGCCAGATAGGAGGCGCGACGGATCGCCGCCATCCATGTCCTGGTCAGGCGCACCGCCTCGTTGCCGCCGTAACGCGCCCGGCACATGATCAGGGCGTCGGCCAGCCCGGTCACGCCGAGGCCGATGCGGCGTTTGGACTTGGCCTCATGTTCCTGTTGGGGCAGGGGGAAGCGCGAGATGTCGATGACGTTGTCCATCATCCTTACGGCGACCGCCACCAGTTCCTCAAGCGCTTGCCCGTCGAGGCGGGCATTGTCGGTAAACGGTTCGCTGACCAGCCGCGCCAGATTGATGGAGCCGAGCAGGCAGGCGCCGTAGGGCGGCAGAGGCTGTTCGCCACAAGGATTGGTGGCGTGGATGGTTTCGCAATAATTCAGGGGGTTCAGGCGGTTGATGCGGTCGATGAAGATGACGCCCGGCTCGGCATAGGCATAGGTGGCGCGCATGATCTTGTCCCACAGTTCACGCGCCTTGAGGCTTTTATAAGTGGTTCCGTCGAAGGACAGCTCCCAGTCGGCGTCTTCCTTGATCGCTTTCATCAAGGCGTCGGTGACCAGCACCGAAAGGTTGAACATGCGAAGCCGCCCCGGTTCCTTCTTGGCCTCGATGAAGGATTCGATATCCGGATGATCGCAGCGCATCACCGCCATCATCGCGCCCCGCCGTGAGCCTGCGCTCATGATGGTGCGGCACATGGCGTCCCATACGTCCATGAATGACAGCGGCCCCGAGGAGTCGGCACCGACTCCCTTTACCGCCGATCCCTTGGGCCTGAGGGTGGAGAAGTCGTAGCCGATGCCGCCGCCCTGCTGCATGGTCAGAGCCGCTTCCTTGAGGCTGTCGAATATTCCCGCCATGTTGTCGGCGATATCCCCCATGACGAAGCAGTTGAACAGGGTCACGTTGCGCCGCGATCCGGCGCCGGAAAGGATGCGCCCGGCGGGCAGGAAGCGAAAATCCTCCATCGCCTCGAAGAAGCGTTGCTCCCAGAGGGCGGGGTCCTTCTCGTTTTCCGCCAAGGCCTTAGCCACCCGGCGCCAGGTCTCGGCAATGGTTTTATCTACAGGCTGGGAATCGGCGGTCTTGAGACGGTATTTCATGTCCCAGATACGCTGTGAAATGGAGGCAACCTCGGTCATCGCGGTCTCCGGACCTGTCGGCCCATCAGCGGGCTTTCCTGCCGTTGAATTTAAGGGACAAACGAGCAAAGGTCAAGAAATGTTCTTATTATGTTTCCCACAGCGTTATCCCGCTTTTTTGCCGGCGCGCCCCCGGCGGGGATATGCGCTTGAAGTACTTATCCACAGTTTCCACAGCCGGGTTTGCCCACAAAACGACCCACAGGGGTCAATTCCGGCGGATCGACATATGTCGGGGAAAAAAGGAAAGGATGTTTACGAGGCGATAGTGAGAGCGTATTGTTTTGGGAACGGCGTTTAAGGTAGGCTATGAAAATCAAAATCTTTATGCACAAGACGGTGGGAGTCTGCCTGTCGGCGGATATGACGGGGTGATGCGCCATGCCCGTGATTTCCATGTTCTACGGGCTGATCGTCCGTATGTTCTTTTTCGATGCCGATCAGCATCGCGCACCCCATATCCATGTCGAATATGCTGAATACAAGGCGGTGTTGAGTATCGTCAGCGGTGAAGTTCTGGCCGGAGAGTTGCCTGCCAACAAGCTGCGGCTGGTTCAGGCATGGATTGAAATCCACCGGGAGGAACTTGCCGCTGACTGGGCGCTAGCCGTCCGGGGCGAGCCGGTGTTCCGTATCGACCCCCTGCGTTAAGGAAGAAGCTCATGCATCCCGAAGTCAGCGCCGTGAAACCCTTGGAGGGTTATTCCCTGTTGCTCACCTTCGACAACGGCGAGCGTCGGGTATTTTCGGTCGAGCCGTATCTTGACAGCGGCATCTTTCGGGAACTGCGCGACCCCGTTTATTTCCGCTCGGTGCGGGCGTTGTCGGGATTCATCGCTTGGCCCCATGACCAGGATTTCAGCCCGGACACGCTCTATCTCCGCAGCGTTCCGGACGCCGCAGCGGCGAAAATTTAAGTCTCCGGCACGGAGGGCGGTAGTGAGAGAGCGCACGAGGATATTTTTTCTGATCCTGATCATGGCGGCTGTCGGCGTAATCGGCGGCGGCGGAACCGTCGGCGTTCTTTATCTGGTGGCGTTTGATCCGTTGACGGCGATGAATTCGGGCGCCGTCGTCAAGATTGATATCGCCGAAATCCGCACCCAGTTCATGTTGGCGGCAGTCATCGTCTCCGCCCTTGCCGTCGTGGTCAATGTGGCGGGGTGGATATTGATCCTGCGCGTCACCGCCCCCATCATCAGAAGGCTGCAAAAAAGCGAGAAAAGGTTCAACGCGGTCGCCGACGCCGCCACCGACGCGATAATCGCCGCCGGCTCGTCGGGTGAAATCGTTTCGTGGAACAAAGGCGCGTCTCTTGTTTTCGGATACGCCGAGGAGGAAATTCTCGGCTCCCCCCTCACCCGCCTGATTCCTGATCGTTTCAAGGAGGCTCACGAAACGGCGATGAAACGCGCCAGAGAGACGGGCAAGACCAGCCTCGTCGGCAAGACCGTGGAACTGGCGGGGATACGCAAGGACGGCAGCGAGTTCCCCCTGGAGCTGTCGCTGGGGTCGTGGACGGTTGGCGGCGAGACTTTCTTCACCGGCATCGTCCGCGACATAACCGGGCGCAAGCGGATAGAGGCGCAACTCATTCAGGCCGAGAAAATGGCGGCGATAGGGACCATGACCGCCGGCATCGGCCATGAAATCAACAATCCCCTGTACGCCATACTGGGGTTGGCCGAGGCGGTGCGCGACGAAAATAATATTTCCGAAAGCCGTGAGCACGGCCGGGAAATCATCAAGTATTCCAGGCAAATCTCGGCAATAGTGAAAAATCTCTCCGGGTATGTCCAGCCGGCGGAGAAACATGATCTGGAAACCGTAGACGTAAACAAAATTATCGCCGAGGCCGTCGCCATGATCCGGCGAACGCTGCTTAACGATCACATTGAAATCAGGGAAGACCTTGCGCCGCTTCCCGGAATCCCGGCCAAACCGGAAGAGATTCAGCAGGTCTTTTTCAATGTCATCCGCAACGGCATCCAGGCGATGGAGGACAAAGGAGTCATGGAGATCGCCGGCCGCCTTGAAGAAGGCCGTTGTATTTCAATCCGGATCAGCGATACAGGCAAAGGAATTTCGGCGAAAAATCTGGAAAAGATATTTGATCCGTTTTTTACCACCAAGGGACCGGATGAGGGAGAAGGACTGGGATTATATGTTGTCCAAAAGATTATCAACAAGTACTCTGGGACAATCGCCTTTGAGAGCCGGGAAGGCAAAGGAACGGTTTGCACCATTAAATTCCCCGTTGAGGGGAAATTAACAGAGGAGAATTCGTAGTGAAACACAAGATTATGATCGTCGATGACGAGGAAGAAATCCGCCGCACCATCAAGCGCCAACTTAAAGACACCGGTTATGAGATCATCGAGGCATCGAACGGGGAAGAAGCGATCAGGCTTATCGGCGTCGAAAACGTCCTGATTCTGGACGCCATCATCTGCGACATCAGGATGCCGAAGATCAACGGCGTCGAAGCCATCGCCCATTTCCGCAAGGAATATCCCTCGATCCCGGTTATCGTTCTGACCGGCTTCCCGGATGTAAGCCTGGCGGCAAAGTTTATTAAAGACGGCGCGTTCGAATATCTTGTGAAGCCTGTCGAAAAGGAGAAACTGGTCGAGGTGGTCGCCAAGGCCGTTAAACAACACCACCTGTTCAGCGGCGGCGGCGCCTGAATATTTTATTCACATGGATAAGCAGGATGTACAGGATTAAAATGAGGCCTTGCTTATAACGGATACTCTAACTCCCCCTTAAAGCAAGGGGGAGAATTTACTTTCCCCTCCTTACGAAGGAGGGGGCAGGGGGAGGTTGCCCCTCCTCAATCGACCTGCGGGGCGACGAGAGGTTTTATTTCGGGGAGGGGGATTTTCTTCAGTTCGTCCTCGATGGCGCCGGACAGTTTGCGGAAAATTCCCGGAGCCAGCAGGGACAGCGGGTTGACTGATATTTCGGGATTCTCCATCGGGCCGGTCATCTTGTAGGGCGCGGCGAAAACGCCGCCGCCTTTTTCCTCGCCGGTGAAGACGGCGCCTAAAACCGGGATCTTGTCCAGCACGCCCATGAAGCTGTTGATGGCGTAGGCGGGGATTACCGTACCCTTCAGGTCCACCACCTTGGCCTGGGTATATATCTTGCCCGAGGCGGTGTAGCCCAGCGAGATGCCGGTGGCTTTGGCGTCGGTCAGATTGAGGACGCCGTCGCTCAGCGCAAACGGGGCGTCCAGAATATTAAAGTAAAGCCCTTCCTGTTGCAGGGCTTCGATGACGCCGGTCAGGGCCAATATGCTCAACATTCTGATCAGGACCGGGGACTTGACCAGATGGTAATCATCGACGGTGAGTTTGCCGGTCAATGGAGAACCGGGGGCGTTGTCATCGAACTCGCCGCTCACCTCAAAGGCGCCGCCGACCATATTTTCGTAGAAGTTAAAGGCCTTGAACACGGCTCCCGCGTCATCGGATCGCATGGACAAGGCGCGGACGCCGTTGTCGCCCGGCGCAATGGATACCTTGAACCCCTTGTCCTTGCCTACAACGGCGTCCAGCGTCATGCGCCGCCACCTGTCGCCGCTACGCGACATGTTGCCGGAGACCCGCGTGAGGAAATTCTTTTCTCCCAGCCATACGCGATCCAGGTCGGCGGAAAGGTTGAAGCGCAGGCCACCGTCTTCCTTCTCCGGATCGTCCTTGAAGATGTCGGCGAACATCGGCTCCAGATCAAGGCCGGCGCCATGGAGGCTGATATTCCAACTGCCGTCCTGGGCGGGCGTCAGCGTCCCCTTCATGTCCGTGCGGCCATAGGCGATCCTGTCAAGGGCGACCCGCTCCAGGCCGGCGCCGTTTTTGGCGTAGTCGGCGGAGCCTTTTATCAAAAGATCGGCGGCGGCGACGGTAAAGACGGGAATATTGCCGATCATGTCTCCGGCGATGTCGATTTCGGCGGCGGCGGTTCCGCCTATGCCCGTCTTTTTTGCCCAGCCGAGAGCGGGAAAGGAAAGAGCGGCGTTGGTGAGGTCGGCCTTGATTTCCAGCCTGGTTTTTTTGTTGCCGAGGACGGTAATGCGGGTCTCGGCGCTGATTGATCCCTTGATGAAATCGCTTGCGAACGGTCCCATGTTGATGCCCAGATCAGCCATGCTTTTGATGTCCGGGATGTTGCCGGACAATTCATAGCGGCGGCGGAACGGGGGATTGTCGGAGAAGTTCTCGCGCCACGTCATGACCGCCGGAATATTGCCGAGCCTGATCTTGCCGGTGATATCCATTCCCCGATTATCGACTTTGAGGTCCATCAGTTCGCTGGTGACGCTCTTGCCGAGCATGGCGCCGGCGATGGTTACATTCTGGAGTCTGGCGACGGCGGCGACCTTGACTTTGTTCCTGGTGAGGGCGTGTTCAAGGATAGAGTGAAGGTTGAGCTTTACCGACGCCGTGCCGTCGACCCCGGCGGGGTCCAGCCCAAGGGCCGAGGAAAAGCCCAGCGGCTTGTGGTCGATCAGCTCCAGGGCGGTTCTTATCTTCCCGTCAATAAAAAGCTCGATATCCATGTATTGATCGTATTTATCGAGGTCGGTAATGAAGATGCGGCCCTTGCTTACGGTCAAATCCCCGGCTTCGCCGCGCTCGAAGAATATGTCGAAGCGTTCTTTGTTGAACATGGTGGTTCCCTTGACCTTCGACGCCTTGGGCATGGGGTGGACGTAATCCACCGTGACGCCGTCAAAAGCCATGTCGCCGGCGAGCGAGACCACCCGGAAAGCGCCGGCGGTGTCGGAGTTCAAACGAAGGTCGATGCGCGCCTCTTTGACGATTCCGCCGGAAAGATTGGCCACGCACCATTCTTGGGCGCTGATCCCCCATGCCCTGGGCCAGTAGCGCGCAAAGTCGTCCACCGGCAGATTCAGCAACTCCCCTTTGGCGGTGATCTCCGGTTTGCCGCCGATGCCGTCGATGACGGCGCTGATGACGGCGCTCGGCCCGTGAAGGCCGACGCGCAGAGCCGACAATTCCAGCTTGCCGGCGTTGAAATAGTAGCGCCCTTCAGCCTGCACCGTCTTAACCGGCATGACATGGTTGGTGGGGGCGGGCAAGTCAAGCTTTCCCTCCGCCCCGAGATCGACGAAAAAGTCCTCGATATCCAGACGTTCGGCGCCTTTTTCAAAACGTCCTTTCAGCCGCAACGCTTCGACATCCGGTTTTTGCGCGAACGGCGCCGGCAGCGTCAGGCGTCCGTTCCCGCCGTTGATGTTAAAGTCGGCGCTTTCCACCGCGCCGTTTACGGATACGACGAGATTTACCGTCCCGCCGAGAGGCAGATCGAAGGCGTCAAGGCGCTCAAGCTCCGGGGAGACGCCGGCAAAGGCGGCGGGGCTGATATCATTGAAGTTAAGTTCAAGGTCCAGTCTGCCTTCTTTTGTTTTGTAATCGCCGGAGATGGAAATCCTGGTCTTTTTTTCTCCCGTTTCGGAATCGAGGGAAGCCTTGCCTTTGATTCCCGTGTCCTTCCGCCACAGCGCCACCTGGGCGTACGGCGATTCCCATATAGTTTTCAGATTATGGTCTTTTATGATTAAATCGGCGTCGATGACCGACACCATCTTCAGGTAACCGGTTACGCGGTCGGGATCGGGGTCAGCCAGAAGCTCGGCGATAAGGCGGTTCGCCACATCGTTGGATGCTTCTTCTCCTTCGATGAACCCGATTTCCACGCCGCCGTCTTGGCGATGCGTCAGATGCAGTCTGGGCCGGAATAACTCGATGCTGCTCGGCGCCACCAGACCCTTTATCAAGGCGCGTGCGCTGAACGACATCGACATTTCAGGCACCCTGGCCAGAACCTCGTCATTGTCGCCGAGGACACGGGCGCCGATGATGCGGAAATCCAGCGTGCGCTCCCACCCGGCCCAGGTCAGGATCGTATCGTCGAGGCGTATCTTGAATGACCCGTAACTTCTGTTCAGCGCGTTCTCGATATGAGGCGTAAGAAAGGAGAGAGATACCGGGCCGGAAGACAGCTTCCATGCGGCAAGGGCGAGCATGACCGCCAAGCCGGCGCTTAATCCGCCCAGGAGCCGAATCAATCCCCGGAAGGTGCGTTTAATCAACCGCCTCTCCTTGACCGTCGCCACGGGTTAACGCAATGTGCGTCAGGCCAGGGTAACCTTAAATGCAACATAACAATTTCGCCTCCGAACCGCGCAATCTCCCCGATGCCTCCAATTGTGAACGCGCAGCGCTGGGGTTTGGGCATTGGCGCGAGGCGCTCGAAACAACCGGCTTAAAAGCCGATAATGGGGACTTTCGACGGCTGCTGGAAGCGATTTTCGGCAATAGCCCGTTCCTTACCCAATGCGCCTTATCCGATCCTGCTTTCACGCTCCGGCTACTGGAGGAAGGACCGGATATCGTCTTCTCCACGGTTATGGAGGAGTTAGGGAAGATTCACAAGACGGGACCTGGCGATCATCAACTGGCGACCATTCTGCGCATCGCCAAACGACGGATTGCGCTGACGGCGGCGGTTGCCGACATTGCCTGTGTTTGGCCTCTTGAGAAGGTCACGGCGCTTCTTTCCGACTTTGCCGAGGCGGCTATCGGCTGCGCCGCCGCCGCGATGTTGCGCGACGCCGCAAAAAGCGGCGTCCTCACCCTTGCCGACGAGGATGATCCCGAAAAGGATTCCGGCCTGATCATCATCGCCATGGGAAAACTCGGAGCGCGGGAGCTTAACTACTCCAGCGACATTGATTTGATCGTGTTTTACGACCCCGAAAAGGTGCGCTGTGCGGCGCCTGACAAAATGCAAACCCATATCGTGCGGCTGACCCGCAACATCATGCGTTTATTGGATGAAAGGACCGCCGACGGTTATGTTTTCCGTACCGACCTGAGGCTGCGCCCCGACCCCGGCGCCACGCCGGTGGCGGTTTCCCTTCCCGCCGCCGAAATCTATTACGAAACCCTGGGCCAGAACTGGGAGCGCGCCGCCATGATCAAGGCCCGCGCCGTCGCCGGCGACCGCGAGGCCGGGGCCGACTTTATAAAATGGCTGGAGCCGTTTATCTGGAGGAAGAATCTGGACTTCGCCACCATCCAGGACATTCATTCCATCAAGCGCCAGATCAACGCCCAACGCCACCTTAAGGAGGTCAGGTTGGCCGGGCATAATGTCAAGCTGGGCCATGGCGGAATCCGCGAGATCGAATTCTTCGCCCAGACCCAGCAATTGATCTGGGGCGGACGCCAACCCGGATTGCGCGACGCCTCTACCGTCAAAACCCTCGGCGTGTTGGCCGACATGGGCCATATCTCGGCCAAGGTCGGCGAAGAAATGATCCGGGCCTACCGGTTTTTGCGCACGGTTGAACACCGTCTACAGATGATCAATGACGAACAGACTCACTCCTTGCCGGAGGATGATGAGGCAATCAGGGAGCTTGCCGTTTTTTTGGGTTACGGCGGAACGGACGATTTCGCCTCCGAACTGTTGACGCACCTCGGCAATGTAGAGTCCAATTACGCCGATTTGTTTGACGAACATCCATCCCTCGGCGCCGAGGGCGTCGTCGGCGGCAATCTTGTCTTTACCGGCGGCGAATCTGACCCGGAGACCTTGAAAACCCTGAAACGGCTGGGATACGTTGACGCCGGCATGGTCGATGAGACCGTGCGCAAGTGGCACCACGGACGCTACCGCTCCACCCGTTCCACCCGTACGCGGGGAATTTTGACCGAACTTATGCCCCTGCTGTTGAAGGCCTTGGCCGGGACGCCCAATCCCGACGCCTCGTTCCTCAAGTTTGATGAATTTCTTTCCCGGTTGCCGTCCGGCGTTCAGCTTTTCTCGATGCTGTATTCCAATCCCCACCTCCTTGACCTGATTGCGGAAATCATCGGCAAGGCGCCCCGGCTGGCCGATTACCTTAGTTGCAACACCTCGATTCTGGACAATGTGCTGACTGCGGACTTTTTTGCGCCTCCGCCGCAGCAGGACGAGCTTGACGCCGAACTGACGCGGCTTCTGGAGCGGGGGGGGACGCTCGAAAGCGTGATGAACATAAGCCGCAGTTGGGCCAATGACCGCAAGTTCCAGGTCGGCGTTCAAAGCCTGCGCGGCCATATTACGCCGCGATCAGCCGGTCGGGCGCTGAGCAACATCGCCGAATGCGCTTTGAGTCGTCTGCTGCCCCGCGTGGAAGAAGAATTTGCCGTCAGGCACGGTCGTTTCCCCGGCTCCGGTCTGGTCATCGTCGCCATGGGCAAGCTGGGCGGCGGTGAAATGACGCCCGTCTCCGACCTGGACCTGATTTTAATCTACAAGACGGAGAATGATGACGAAGTGTCCGATGGGCCGCGCCCTCTTTCTCCCAGCCAATACTTTGCCCGTTTCTGCCAGCGTCTGATCAGCGCCGTGACCGCGCAAACGGCCGAGGGGCGGCTTTACGAGGTGGACATGCGGCTGCGTCCTTCCGGCAAGGCCGGCCCGATCGCTTCCGGCTTCAAGTCTTTCGAGCAATACCAGCGGGAGTCAGCCTGGACCTGGGAGCACATGGCCCTGACCCGAGCGCGCGCATTCGCCGGCCCGCCGGCCCTGCGGGAAAAGGTGGAGGCGACCATCCGCGACGTGCTGACCGCGCCCAGGGATGCGGACAAGCTGCGCCGCGACGTGGCCGAGATGCGCCTGCGCATGGACGGGGAGTTCCACACCGGGTTCATTTGGGATGTCAAGCACCTGCGCGGCGGTCTGGTTGATATCGAGTTCATTGCCCAGTATCTGCAACTCAGGCACGCTCATGACCATCCTGAAATCCTGTCGGCGAATACCAAAACTGCGCTGGAGCGCCTCCACGCCGCCGGCTTCCTTGATGACAAGACGGCCAAGGCTCTGATTGATGCTCTGGACCTGTGGCAGATGCTTCAACTGATGTTGCGCCTGACCATCGCCGGACACCTGGACAAAGAGCCGCCGGAGGCGCTTTTGGAGCATTTGGCCAAGCTTACCGGTTGTGCGGGCGGCGGCGCATTACGCAAGAAAATCATCGACAGCGCCCGGCAGGTGCATGACCTTTTCAACGAGATTGTTTCTTCCTCGCCTTGATAAGGAGGGGAAAAATTCCTCCCCCTTGCTTCAAGGGGGGCCTTCTCGCTTATTCCTCCCCCTTGCTTTAAGGGGGAGGTCAGGAGGGGGTCGTTGCAGCAACCTCCTTGGTAAGGAGGGGAAAAGTTCCTCCCCTTACGAAGGCTATCGGATTCACACATCGTGGAACCCGATGGTCGCCCCAAATTTTATGGCTCGGAAGTCCTGAAGTCCCAGACGCATGACTTTGGGACCCGGCT
>MIAA01000024.1:7953-8091 GCA_001830425.1 Rhodospirillales bacterium RIFCSPLOWO2_02_FULL_58_16 | reverse complement strand
GTTTCTGTGGGCGTTGCGCTCCGGGCAGTTCGAAGACCTGGACGGCGCCGCCGAGCGCATCCTGTTCGACGACGACCCTCTGCCGCCGCCGGCAGATGAAAGGAAAAAAGAATAGGGAGGGAGTAGTTACAGCAACCT
>MIAA01000024.1:0-7930 GCA_001830425.1 Rhodospirillales bacterium RIFCSPLOWO2_02_FULL_58_16 | reverse complement strand
GAGGGGAAAAAGTGGGCGGCCTCCTTCGCAAGGATGGGAGAAAAGCTCCTCCCCTTACGAAGGGGAGGCCGCTCGGGGTTAAATTGCGCGAATTGCTGTAAACATCCGCAGGAATCACTCCGCCGGCGTTATCCCCGACAAGCAGGTAGGAAATTTTTGCCTAATTCACCGATTATTAACATTGCTGCGCGATAATGCGGCAACGAAGAAACAGTCGTGCCGATAAGGAACTTTGCGCATGGACCTTAAAAATATCACTCTCTTCGGCGTGGTGAAGAAGCAACTGGCATGGCTCAGTCAACGTCAGGAGGTTCTTGCCCAGAATATCGCCAACTCGGACACGCCGAAGTTCAGGCCGAGCGATCTCAAGAAGTTCAATTTCAATGAACTGGTCCGTCAGGAGAATATGCAGATCAATATGGCGTCATCGGGGCCTAACCACCTGGCCGGACAACGCAAGCGCCTTCGTGATTTCGCCTCGGCGGTCGAGAAGCGCCCCTTCGAGACGGCGCCGGACGGCAACGCAGTGGTGCTTGAGGAACAGATGGGAAAGATCAACGAAACCACCATCTCTCACAGGCTGACGACCGAAATTTACAGGAAGCACCTCAACATGATCCGCATCGGCCTCGGCACTGCAAAATAGGACGGAGTGAGAGCTTATGGATGATCTTATGAAAACAATGCGGATTTCCTCGTCCGCCATGAAGGCGCAAGGAACGCGCCTCCGCGTCATTTCCGAGAACGTCGCCAACGCCGACTCCATGGCCAAAGGGCCGGGACAGCTTCCCTATCAACGCAAGACGGTGACCTTCAAGAACGTGCTGGACCGCAATGTCGGCCTGAATGTGGTCAAGGTGAATAACATCGGAACCGATAAATCAGAATTCGAGAAGCGCTTTGATCCCAATCATCCGGCGGCGGACGTTGACGGCTATGTCCAGATTCCCAACGTCAATCCGTTGATCGAGATGATGGACATGAGGGAGGCTCAACGCTCATACGACGCCAATTTGAACGTCGTCAAGGCATCCAAGCAGATACTTAAAGACACCATCGACCTTCTTCGCTGATTACCGACGCGCCCCGGCGCTTATCCAATAGAACCAGGAGATCATAATGGCACTTCCCGTTCAGAACATAACCGGCGCCATCAACGCCTACGCAAGCACCCAGCGGGGAACCGCGCTCGGATTGGGCGCCCGCGACGCCGTTCCGGTCAACACCTTCGGCAATCTGGTTCAGAACGCCATACAGAAGGCTATCGATATCAACAAGCAAAGCGAGTCCCTCTCCATCGCCGCCATTAATGACCGCGCCGACCTGAATCAGGTAGTGACCGCCGTCAGCGAAGCGGAGTTGAGCTTGCAGGCGGTGACGGCGGTGCGCGACAAGGTTATCGAAGCCTACAGGGAAATTCTCAGGATGCCGATGTAAGGCGCCGGTTACAGGGCGGGATAATACGCTATGGATGAGGTGGCCGTACTTGAAATCGGGCGCGACGCCCTGGGCGTTATCCTGTGGACATCGGGGCCGATCATGGTGGCGGGACTTATCGTCGGTCTGATTATCTCCCTGTTTCAGGCACTGACCACCATTCAGGAAATGACGCTGACTTTTGTTCCGAAGATTCTGGTTATTTTCGTCGCCATTATTATTTTCCTTCCTTACATGATGACAACGGTTCTTGAATTCTCCCGGCGGCTTTTCGATCACATGACCGCGTTAAGCTGATCAGGGCATGCTTTCGGAATTCCTCAACCTCAACATCTTTAGTTTTTTACTGATTTTTGCGCGGGTCGGCACTTCCCTGATGATCCTGCCGGGGTTCAGCTCGCCGGTAGTCAACCCCCAGGCCAGGATTTTTGTCGCCCTCGGCGTCAGCCTGGTATTGACGCCGATTCTGTCCGCCGACTTGCCCGCAGCGCCGCCGTCGGCGCTTGGTCTGCTGGCGCTGCTTGTCGGGGAGATCATCATCGGCGCTTTCCTGGGAACTATCGGCGTTATCCTGGTGAGCGCCCTGCAGATAGCGGGAACAATCATCGCCCTGGTTTCTTCTTTGGCTAACGCCATGATCCAGGACCCCATCGCCGAGCAGCAAAGTTCGGTGGTTTCCAATCTGATCACCACCATCGGCGTGCTGTTGATTTTTTCCACCAACATGCACCACCTGATGCTGTCCGCGCTGTCTGACAGCTACACTATTTTTGCTCCCGGTAAACCTCTTCCCATCGATGATTTCACCGAATTTTTGTCCCGTCAGGTCGCCGCCAGTTTTGCGCTTGGAGTGCAGCTTTCGGCGCCGGCGATGATCAGCGGCCTTGTCTATTATGTCGGCGTCGGTCTGCTTGGGCGCCTGATGCCGATGTTGCCGTTGTTCATGTTCGCCATGCCGTTCCAGATCGCCGCCCAGCTTTGGGTGGTGATGATAGCAATGTCCTCGATCATGATGGTGTTCCTGGCTCACTTTAACGAAGGCTTCAGCGCTTTTCTGGTAAAATGACATATCTCCATAACCCCTGAGATGATCCATGGCTGAAGACGATTCACAAAAAACAGAAGACCCTACGGGCAAAAGGCTTGATAAGGCCCGGGAAAAGGGTCAGGTCGCCAATTCGACCGAGGTCAAGAATCTGGCGATCATCATGGCCGGCACGGCGGCGGTGTACATGATGATTCCCGATATGATGCGCGGCGTAACCACTATGTCGTACAAGTTCATTGAAATGCCTCACGCCGTGCCCATGGATTTCGAGCATCTTCGCTTTATGTTTGCCAATGTCGCCATAGACGCCGGAATCCTTATGTGGCCGTTTCTGGTCCTGCTGGTCATTACCGCCATTGTCGCCAACGTGGCGCAAGTCGGCCTGCTGTGGGCGACGGACAAGATCAGCATTAAATGGAGCAATGTCTCCCTTCTCGGCGGCATCAAGAAGAAATTTTCGATGACCACCGTCACTGAGTTCGTCAAAGGAATCATGAAGCTTATCGTTACCGGAGTGGTGTCTTTCAGTTTGGCTTTGCCGATGCTTGACGATCTTGCCGTGATCGCGGAGATGGAGTTAAGCCTGTCCCTTGAGCGCATCTATGATATCTCCATCCTGCTTTTAATGGGCACCATCATGGTGATGACGGCGGTCGCGGCGATGGACTATGCCTACACAAAGTATTCGCACACAAAGTCGATGAAGATGTCCAAGCAGGAAGTCAAGGATGAGAACAAGGAATCCCAGGGCGATCCGCTGATCAAATCCCGCATCCGCAAACTTCGTTATGAGCACGCCCGAAAGCGCATGATGGCGGCGGTGCCCAGGGCCGACGTGATTATCACCAACCCGACCCATTACGCGGTTGCTCTGGAGTATAAGGTAAAGGACATGACGGCGCCGAGGCTGCTTGCCAAGGGCGTCGATTCGCTTGCTTTCCGCATTCGTGAGGTTGCCGAGGAACATAATATTCCGATTATCGAGAACCCGCCTCTGGCGCGCGCCCTTTACGCCACCGTCGAGCTTGATGAAGAAATTCCGGAAGAGCATTACAAGGCGGTGGCGGAAGTTATCGGCTATATTATGCGCCTGAGGGGCGATCTGCCCATGCAGTGAGTGAAAGCGGGGAGCCGAAATTGACCACGCAAGCGGAGAAGTCTCATGCAATGATCGGACGCCGGCTTCCGGGCGGAAAGCCGCTGTGGCGAAGGCCCGAGATATGGGGCGCCGTCGTCTGCGTGCTTTCGGCGGCGGCGGCGGGCGTCTGGTTGTGGTCGGGCGACGGCGGGATTACGGTTATGATGCCGGGGGGGCTTGCCGTCATGGCCCTGCTCGGACTTTCCTGGTCGCTGGGCCAGGCCAACGCCAATCCGGTGGCGGAATTGCTGCTGGCCGCTGCCGAGAGCAGCAAGGACGCCCGCATGATCACTGCTGCGGACGGCGTATTCATTTACGCCAACGCCGCTTTTTACCGCTTGTTCGCCCTGGCGGTATCGCTGGATTCCATCGCCGATATCCTTAAGGGGAAGGAAGCCAGGAAAGCGTTCGCCCGCCTCAGGGCCGGCGCCGAAGCCGGCCTGTCCGAACATATCGAGGTTCCTTTGCATATGCCGGCGGGGCCTGTCGAGTGGCTGCGGATTTCAATATCGCCGCTGCCTCATGGTTACGTCCTGTGGCAGGCGGAGGACATCACCGCACGTCGCGAGATTGACGCCGTGCGCAACAGCGACCAAGAAATGTCGGCCGATTTTCTGGACAATCTGCCGGTCGGTTATTTCTCGGTCGATGGCAACGGCAACATCATTTATGCCAATCAAATGCTGGCGTCCTGGCTTAGAGCGGAATCGGGGGGAGCATTAAGAGGGAGAACTTTTGCCGACTTCGTCATCGCCGAGGAGAGCATCTCGCAAGGCAAGGACGGCGGTTCCGACCTTCATGGCGAGGTTACGCTGCGTAACGACGACGGCGGCTCCTTCAGGGCCTGTCTGGTGCAATCACAGCGGCTCAACCGGGGCGGCGACATGATCTACAGCCGGTCGGTGGTGTTGCGCGACATGGCCTGGCGCTACGGCGACTTCCGTGGACCGGAGCAGACTCTGCACTGGCTTTTCGACGAAGCGCCGGTGGGGATCGTTTTGCTGAACGTACACGGCAACGTCACCGATTGCAACCGGGCCTTCCTCAAGCTGCTGGGCTTGCACCGCGAGGCGGCGGTCGGCCGCCTTTTCGTCGAATTGCTGAGCAAGGAGGACGGCGGCGATGTGGGAGGCCAACTCTCCAAGGTGGTAATGGGCGCCGTGCGCGCCGTTCATCTGGATGTGCGCATGCCCGGTTCAGGACAGCGTGAACTGGCCGCTTCTCTGTTCGCCAGCCGCATGGAAGACGCCGACGGCGAGTTCTCGGGGCTGGTTCTGCATTTCATCGACACCACCGAACAGAAGAATTTAGAGGTTCAGTTCTCCCAGTCGCAAAAGATGCAGGCGGTAGGTCAACTGGCCGGCGGGGTTGCCCACGATTTCAACAACCTGTTGACCGCCATGATCGGCTTTTGCGACCTGTTGCTGGAGCGCCACGGTCCTGATAATCCGTCCTTCGCCGATATCATGCAGATCAAGCAGAACGCCAACCGGGCCACCAATCTGGTGCGTCAATTGCTGGCCTTCTCGCGTCAGCAGAAGCTCAAGCCCGAAACGATTGACGTCACCGACGCCTTGTCGGACCTGTCTAATCTGCTGAGCAGGCTGATCGGCGAGAACATCACTCTGATGATGGAACATGACCGTGATCCGGTTCTGATCCGCACCGACCGGGGTCAATTTGATCAGGTGATCATCAATCTGGCGGTCAATTCCCGCGACGCCATGCCCGGCGGCGGGATGCTGACCATCCGCACTTCCAACGTCATCATCGACAAGGACGTGCAGCGCGGCCATGAGTTGGTTCCGGCTGGCGCTTATGTGCTGATCGAGGCCTCCGATACCGGGACCGGCATCGCCAAAGAGGACATCGGGCGCATCTTCGAGCCGTTCTTCTCCACCAAGGAGGTGGGGCGCGGCACCGGACTGGGCTTGTCAACCGTCTACGGCATTGTTCACCAGTCCGGCGGGTTCATCTTCGTTGACAGCGCGCCGGGCGAAGGCGCCACCTTCAGCATTTATTTCCCCAAGTGCAGCCGCGAGGGCGGCGAGTCGGCGGATGAAGGCGTTACCCCGCTCAGGCCTCCGGTCAAGTTGCGGGCGGAACACGCCGACGGCGTCGATTTGACCGGCGACGGTTGCGTGCTGCTGGTCGAGGACGAAGACGCGGTGCGCATGTTCGGCGCCCGCGCCTTGCGCAACAAGGGCTACAACATTCTCGAAGCCAGAAACGGCGAGGAAGCCCTGGACGTTATCAATTCTTCGGGCCGGACCATTGACCTCATCGTCTCTGACGTGGTCATGCCGGGAATGGACGGCCACACCTTGATCCAACTGGTCCGCCATGAATTGCCCGACGTAAAGGTGATCCTGATGTCCGGCTACGCCGAGGACGTCCTGAACGAGGAAATAGCCCGCGACCCCGGCATCCACTTCCTGCCCAAGCCGTTCAGCCTGAAAGACCTGGCCGGCAAGGTAAAGGAAGTGCTGGAGGGGTAGAGGATTTCGCTACCATGGTGGTCGTCTGATCGCGGCTTTTTTTGCCAAGGCTCCGATTTTAGTTTGTCGATTGAACATGAAAATGACCAATGTAAGTAGAACATTGGTTGACCGCTCGGTTGTTCAGTGACCGGCGCCGCTGGTCTTTGTATAAATCATGTATAAAAATACTCAGTATGTCGATGGCCATTGCAATAAATGTGTTTACTTATTATTATTCTTATTACGCTAAAACTATGAGAAGTGATTCTTCTGCCGTTTAATTCGGAAGGCAGAGGGGAATAGTAATGCAAATGGTTAAAAATTCAAATGAAGGCGCAGTCGTTACGAATGCAGCCTTGGTGTCGCTATCGTCCGGCGGCAATGCCGTCAATGGCGGGTTTGTTGACATCCCTAACGCATCGTGGCTGACAAGCGCCAACTTCGTGCGCGCCGGCCAGGATTTGTTGCTTAAGAACAACAATGGCGAGCAGGTGTCTGTTCGCAACTTTTTTGCCCTGGAACATCCGCCCGGACTACGCGCCCCCAGCGGCGCCTTCGTTTCACCGGAGATGGTGATTAAATTGGCGAGACCAGCGGCGCCGGGGCAATACGCACAGGCCGGACCGGCGGCGCAATTCGCGCCATTTGTTGAACTGCCGGCAGAGCCGGCGGCGGCAATTAGCGAGCCTGTCGACCATGTTGATGCGATCCCCGTCAAGCAACAAGCGGCGGTGACCAAGGAGGAAGCGTCCAGGGAAGACGAACCGGGTGGACCGGAGGGGGCCGGCCCCGAGGGTGGGTTCGGCGGTCTTGGACTTGGCGGTCCCGGCCCCGGCCTAGGCGGTCCCGGCCCCGGCCTAGGTGGCGGCGGTATCTTCAACACCGGCCCCGGCCTAGGTGGCGGCGGTATCTTCAACACCGGCCCCGGCTTAGGCGGCGGCGGTATCTTCAGCACCGGCCCCGGCTCAGGCGGCGGCGGTATCTTCAGCACCGGCCCCGGCTCAGGCGGCGGCGATATCTTCAGCCCCGGCCTCGGCTTAGGCGGCAGTAGTATCTTCAGCACCGGCCCCGGCTTAGGCGGCAGCGGTATCTTCAGCACCGGCCCCGGCTTAGGCGGCGGCAATCAGAACCACGATCCCCACGGCGGCGGCGGCGAACCAATTAACAGGCTACCGCTGCTGCCCCCTTCATTTGAGGAGACTCTCACCGGGACCGTGGGCGACGATACTTTTCACGGCGCCGGCATAAAGACCAACTTCTATTTCGCCTATGACAAGCTCGACGGTAACGACAAAATCACCGACTCCGGCGGCGCCAACCAGATTTCTTTCGATGGTCTGAATGATATCAAGTTTAGGCTGACCGCAAGCGCGACCCCTAACGCCGGCACGTTCGACATCTGGAGCGGCTTTAACGCTTCCATCGGCAGTCCGTCCCTTTCGACCATCATCTTTACCGATGTCGGCCAGTATCTGTTCGCCGACACCAACGGGACAGGTATGCAGAACAGGTACACCCCGCAGAGCGCGATCGATCTCCAAAACGCGACCGCCGCCGGCGACATCATCGTGTTGCCGTCCCTTGGCCTAAGCGAGATTGGCTATGTCATAGTCGGCACCGCCGGCAACGACACCATCACCCTGAACAACTTAACCACGCCTGATCTAGCCGGCGCTCTCGTCTTCGGCAAGGGCGGCGCCGACGCCATCACTCTGGGCGTCGGCGGACAGACAATTACTGTGTCCGGAGTCGAGACCATCACCGGCGGCACGGGGAACGACGCCATCACGCTGGGCGCCGGCGGACAGACAGCTACTGTATCCGGAG
>MIAA01000023.1:23653-37177 GCA_001830425.1 Rhodospirillales bacterium RIFCSPLOWO2_02_FULL_58_16 | reverse complement strand
CTCCAAATTACAAAGACCCCATGAAGAGAATCAATATCTGCCTCAATATGCAAGAGTTATACGCAAGATGTGTGAATACGATAGCCTTAAACAAGGGGGAGGATTTTTCAGAGCATTATCTCAATTCATAAACAAGGTTCGGCGTGGGGGCGTTGACGTCGGCAAGCTTCCAAATGAAGACCTTTTCGCCCGGAGCGTTGGGGTCGCCTTTGACCTTGGTGGCATTGTGGCGGATCACCTTGGCGTCGATCATGACGCGGATTTCTCCCTGGATATTAAGTCCCTCTTCGAGCATGCGCTTGGCCGTCGAGTCGGCGATGGAGGCGCCTTCCATGACGGCGATGCCTTTCTTTTGGAGGTACTTGACGGTGATGAACTTTTCATTACGCCGGAGAAAAGACACCATATTATCCTTCACCAGATCGCCTTCTTTTTCCCAGTGAACTTTGAAGTGGCCCTTCTTGAAATAGGCGAACTCCTTGACCGCCGTATCCCGCTTCATGTCGGCCCTGATCAGTTCAATTTTTCTTTTTTCCTCGTCGCCGGAAATCTTGCCCTTGCGCAAGCCGTCGTAAAGTCCGGCGTCAACCAGATAACCGTCGAAAATCATTGAGTAATAACCGGCGCGGGTCAGTTTAATCTCGGCATCGAAACGGGCAGGGATGTAACATCCGCTGAGAACGGTCACTGCAAAAGCGAAAACAGTGAATAATTTCAACGGCTTGAGTGGAAAATTACGCATAACGACGCTCCCCGGTGTCCCCCTAAAGACTCTATTACAAAGGCATGGGGTTATCTATCTGTATTTACGGTCGCATTTATGTCTTTTCTCGGTGTTTTGCCAGTTGCCACAGGGCTTCCATCTCATCCAGCGTGGCGTCCTCGGGGGTCTTGGATTGTTCCGACAGCATGGCCTCGATGGACCTGAACCGCCGCTCAAACTTGGAATTGGCGCGGCGCAGGGCCTTTTCGGGGTCTTGATTCAGCTTGCGGGCCAGATTGACGATGGTGAACAACAGGTCGCCGTACTCATCTTCGATGCGGTCGGCGGCGGCGCCGGTAGCGATTTCATGGCGCAATTCGGCTAATTCCTCATCTATCTTGCCCAGCACCTTGGCCGGGTCGTCCCAGTCAAAACCAACCCTGGCGGCGCGTTTTTGCAGCTTCAAGGCGCGGGTGAGGGCGGGCAGACCAAGGGCGACATCGTCAAGAACGCTGTGAGCTTCTTCATCAGCCTTTGCCTTGCGTTCCGTGGCTTTCAGGTTCTCCCAGGCCTTTAATTGCGCCGAGGCGCTGTCCACATTCGCCTCGGCGAACACATGGGGGTGGCGGCGCACCAGCTTGTCGCAGATGGCGCCGGCAACGTCCTCGAAGTCGAAAATTCCGTCCTCCTCGGCCATTTGGGCGTAAAACACCACCTGGAGGAGGAGGTCGCCCAATTCATCCGCCAGCGCCTTCATGTCGTTGCGCTCAATGGCGTCGGCCACCTCATAGGCTTCCTCGATGGTATGGGGGGCAATGGAGGCGAAGGTCTGCTCCACGTCCCAAGGACATCCTTTTTCGGGATCGCGGAGCAAGGCCATGATCTCCACCAGCCGGGTCATATTTGAACTCATCCTTATTTTCTTCGGCATTTTTCCTTACCTTAGTAATTTGATCGGGTAATCGGCGGGGCGTACTCGGAATTGGCCGGGGCTTGGGCAGGGAACCATCCGGCACATCTCCGTTTGTCGCATAATTTATATTATGGCAAATCGAATATATGTTTTACTTGTCAACGGCTTATATATGTTTTCCACAGCATTTGTTCATGGCGGCGGTGTTCGTATTAAAACTACGACGGCTTATCCTTTTTTGCCGCAGGGCCTCCACTGCAACCGGAGTTGTCGGAGCAGCACGAACTGCCGCAGGCGCTGCCGCCCTTCTCCTTCCCGAACAGACGGAGGGCGCGCCGCGTTATGTAGACGGCGCAAACAATAAAGACGACGGCCAGGGCGACATAGTCCCACACGCTGTTTTCGTTCATGTGAATATCCCTCCGACAATGGCGACTCCGAATGCCAGGAACCAGGCCAGGGAAAAAGAAAAGAGGACGGAGAATACGGCCCAGCGGATAGTCCCGGTCTCCCGGCGGATGACGGCGATGGTAGACAGGCACGGCGAATAAAGAAGGGCAAAGACCATGAACGCCAGCGCGGTCGTCGGACTCATGGCTTTCGCCAGGGCCGAGCGCAGGCCGGGGGAATTGGGATCGCGGGTCTGGGCGTAAAGCACCGAGTAGCTGGCGACGACGACTTCCTTGGCGAGAAAGCCGGTCATGATGGCGGTGGTGTCCTTCCAGCCGAAGCCGATCGGTGCGAATAAAGGGGTGACGGCGATGCTGGCTCGGGCCAGATAGCTGTTTTCAAGCTTTTCTTTATCTTTGCCGACCTCAAGAGCGGTAATGGCCTTGTCCCGCCCTGCCGATTGAGTTTCGGCCTGCAATCTCGTTATCTCGGCGTCGTAGTCCATGGTCCAGGCCACGTCGCGCGGAAATGCCTGTAGAAACCAGATAACCATCGAGCCGATCACGATGACGCCGCCGACTTTTTGCAGGAATTCCAAGGCGTTATCCCACATGTGAAAGAACACGGCGCGTATGCTCGGCAGCCTGTAGGGCGGCAATTCCATGACAAACGGCTCGTGTCCTCCATGCACCACAAACCTGCTGATCAGAATTGACGAGGTCACCGCAACGAAGATGCTGAGCATGTACATGCCGAACACCACGCTGCCCGCCCACTCGGAGAAAAAGGCTCCGGCAAACAGGATAAACACCGGCAGCCGGGCCGAGCAGGCCATGAACGGCGTGATCAGAATGGCGATCAGCCGCGAACGGGCGCTTTCGATGGTGCGGGTGGCCATGATCGCCGGCACGTTGCAGCCGAAGCCCATGACCAGGGGAATGAAGGCCTTGCCGTGCAGCCCGAACGGATGCATCAGCCGATCAAGCAGGAAGGTCGTGCGCGCCAGATAGCCGCTCTCGCTGAAGACCGCCATGAAGAAGAACAGGATGACCACGTTGGGAAGGAAGACGATTGTGCCGCCGACGCCGGCCAGTATGCCGTTTACGATCACGTCATGAGCGATGCCGGGCGGAATAATGCCGCCGACCAAGGCCGAAAGCGCCGTCATCCCCGCGTCAATCATGTCCATCGGATAGGCGCCGAGGACGAATGTGGCTTCAAACATCACCCACAGCAGGCCGATAAACAGGGGAACTCCGATAATACGGTGGAGCATGATTTGGTCGATCCGTCGCGTCGGATCAAGGCGCGCATTTTGATCATGGGCAACGGTGCGCGCCTCGGCAAGCAGACCATGGATAAAGCCATAGCGGGAATCAGCGATCATGATCTCGGCCTGGTCGCCGTGGGTGCGCTCAAGGTCATAGCGCAGCCGCCGCATCATCTCGACAAGGTGAGCATGGTCGGCTTCCTTCCTGAGAACATCGTCATCCCCCTCAAGCAGCTTGATGGCGAGCCAGCGGCTGTGTTTGACCTCCGGCATTCCGGGGTGAAGCTCGTTGATCAGGGCCTGCATGCGGCCGATGGCGTTCTCCAGATGTTTGTCATAGTTAATGGTCAGGGAGTTCGGCGGCGCCTTGGCGTCCGCCATGTCAACAATAGCGTCAAGCAGCCGCTCAAGCCCCTCCCCCTTTGACGCCGTCGTCTCCACCACCGGGCCGCCCAGCATGGACGCCAGTCCTTCAGTATCGAGGGTTATGCCGCGTCGGCGGGCCTCGTCGATCATGTTGAGGGCATAGACGCGCAGACAGCCCATCTCGATAAGCTGGGTGGTGAGAAACAGGCTGCGGTCAAGATTGCCGGCGTCCAGCATGTTCAGCACGATGTCGGGGTTTTTATCCTGGATAAAGTCGCGGCCTATCCGCTCTTCCGGTGATCGGGAATTCAACGAGTAAATGCCCGGCAGATCGACCAGACGGATTTTAACGCCCCGATGCACAAACTCATGGGCAGCGGTCGAAACCGTGACGCGCGGATAATTGCCGGTGCTTTTCTTAAGCCCGGTCAATCGGTTGAACAGCGTCGTCTTGCCGCAATTGGGATTGCCGACCAGGGCAACGGTGACGGTGCGCGTGTTGCCTGCTGCGGCGACTTCAGCTTCGTCGGGGGCGATAGCGGTAATGTGGTTCATGGGACGACCGGCAGACGAATCAGCGGTCAATATCCAAGAGGATATTGATTGCATCCTCGTTACGCAGACATATCCGGTGGCCGAGCAGGATATAAAGGCGCGGGTCGCCGAACGGCGCCGTTTGATCGACATAAATTTCGTGTCCTTTAACGATGCCCATGGCCGAAAGACGGCGCTTCAAGGAAGAGTCTCCGGTGATTCTGTTGATGCTGGCCCGATCTCCCGGTTCCAGATCGGCAAGCGTCACGACATCACTTTCAGGGCGCGAGACAGCGGCATCAACGGGCATCAACAGCATTCCTCCGACATGGCGTTACTTGTTGCGAACGATTATCACTATCAATATATAATGGGCGATTGCGGCGCGATGTCAATTTCTTTATTCACATGGATGAACAGGATGGACAGGAAAAAATCCTGAACATCCTGTTCGTCCATGCGTAGAATTTTTACTTCGCGCCGGACGTTTGTATTCAAGCAGGTGTCCCGGAACGGTTAGATGAAGATATTGCGCGCCCCTTACGATCTGCCGAACAATGCCCGTTATAAAATTTTCGGCAGCGGCGAACGCTGTCGCTTGTTGCGGGAAATTCTGGAAAAGGTTTGCCCGACGGCGGAGTGTCTGGGATTCAAGACGGATATCGCTTCAACAAAAGATCATGATATTTTGTTATGCGAGCCGGACTGGCCGAAAACCTTGGAAGAACTGGTTTGCGCCGGACAGGATGAAACCGGCATCTTCGTTATTCCGCTCCCCGAGGGCTACGTTCACGCCTATTGGGAAATGAGCAGGAATAAATCAGGGTTACCCCTAAATAACGAAACATTCTTCACGCAATACATCTATGAAGATGGGCATGATAATGACTGGCGTCGCCATTACTTTTACTACTCCCATGAGCTGATCGCTGAAAACATGGCGAGGATCGAAGCCGTTATTTACGGATTGTCTGATCATCGCAGCCGCGAGGAGTACAAGATGATCCTGAGCGCCAAGCCGCCCGTAATTTGGGATCACCATGTAAAAAACGCTTTTAAATCCATGCAATATTTTGATAAATGCATCTCGGTCAAACCGGGAGACGTGATCATCAATTGCGGCGTTCATAACGGCTTTGAAATACCGTTCTTTCTTGCCTGTCTGGCGGGCGCCGGCGAGTTGCATAACATTGATCCCCTCGGGTTTGATTTCCTTTCTGATTATGTGCGAAAAAATATCCTGCATTTTAAGGAAATTTGCATTGAGCGGCGTCTGGCCCTTGCCGGGTATGACGGAACCATCCTGCTGCCGATTCTTAATGACGGGCAAGCGTTAGGGAGCGCCGTTAATGTAGAGATGCCGGAATGCAAGAGCATGGAATTTCCTTGCGTCACCGTGGACAGCTACGTTGCGTCCCAAAGGCCGGCGAGAGTCGATCTGATCAAGATGGACCTGGAAGGGGCCGAACCGCACGTTATTCCCGGGATGGTAGACACGATTCAAAAGTTCCGACCCCAACTTGCCGTCAGCATTTACCATCGCAAGAGGCATCTCTGGGAATTGCCGTTGTTCTTGATGAAACAGTGCGAAGACTACCGATTCTTCATCAGGTGCTACAGTCATAAATATCACGAAACCATATTATACGCAGTTCCCGCCGAAGCAGGATGACCTGCCCCTCCTCCCATGGAAAAATTTTAGGCAGGCTCATGTGCGGGCTGTCTGCCGGCGTACGCCGCTTGTGCGTTTAGCCGGATGTTTTGGTTTTGTTTTGGTGAAGAACGCGACAATTTCAGCAGGCGCCTTTCCAGACAAAACAGCGGCCTGTTGATCACGAACTTTACGGAAAAACTCTACAGAGTGAAATTCAGTCTTCTTCGGCATGGCTGATGACCCCAATTCACGTTATAAATTCCCGCGCAACATCGCCACAACCGCATCACATACTTGTTGTAAAATGGAAGCATGTAAAATTCCAACTTGCGTGACGAACAAACTATCGTTGGCAGTAAAGAGCTTTCCCGGACGGACATAACTGGCGCGTCGCAAGCTACCTTGGCTGAAAGCGTTTTCATTCAGCTCTATCGCATCAGGATCGGAAAATGGATTGCTGGTTATTTGGCACAATACCCAATCGCCGCGCCCGGCATCGGCCAGTATCAGCGCGGGGCGGTATTTTTGCACACTTAGGTCAGAAAACGGAAAGGGAACGACAATTACTTGCCCGGCTGCAAGTGCGCCCATGCCGTATCCTCCTCCGGTTTGAGCCAATCGCTTGCTAACGCGGGCTGCGCCAGCAGTGCGGTTTCGTTTCCTTCATCCAGAAAAATGACAAGCGCCTGACGCGGCGCATCTACACGCACCGGCTCGGTGTAGTGGATGCGGCCCTGCGGATCAATGGTTGCCCTAACGGCTTGCATCATATTCTTCTCCCGTCGTTTCGAGGTAAACAACATACCTGATTTGCGTACACAATGCGATAATTTATCTTGCTGAATGATATGGTTATTACGGTTTCTTACGCCTCAATCACCATGCCGTCGAAGCCGGCTTTCACCCCGTCGGGCAGTTTTCCGCTGAGTTCATCATAATCCAGATAGACATCCAGATGGGTCAGCACGGCCAGCCGTGGTTTCACCCGCTCGATCCATTCCAGGGCCTTGCCGACATGGGCGTGGGTCGGATGCGGCTTCATGGAAAGGGCGCCGACGATCCACACCTCCACCCCCTCCAGCATCGCAAAGGCCGCTTCCGACATTTCCACCGTATCCGTCGAGTAGGCCACAGGCCCGAAGCGAAACCCCATGGTGTGGCAATAGGTGTGATCTTGCCGGAAAACGGCGACATCGACGCCGCCTATGTCCAGGCGATCGCCGCCCTTGATTTCGTGGGGGATCAGCACCGGCTTGTAGTAAACCGCAGCGTTCTCGGCCAGCGGCTCGAACACATAGCCGAAACGCTCCTTGATCGAGGCCAGGGTCGGAGCATCGGCATAGATATCCAGAGGCGCTTTGATCGTGCGGTTGATGGCCCTCAGATCGTCAATTCCGTTCATATGATCGGCGTGGCCATGGGTGTAAACCACTGCGTCCAGACGGTTGACGCCGACTTGCAGCAACTGCGTCCGGAGGTCGGGAGAGGTATCGACCAAAATCCGGACATCCCCCTCCTCCACCATGATGGAGGGCCTGGAACGTCGATTGCGGGGATTAGAAGGATCGCAGCCTCCCCACCCCCTGTCATCAATGGCCGGGGTGCCGCTGGAGCCGCCGCATCCGAGAATGGTTACGCGCACGAGGCCGCCTTGGCGAACAGCCGGAAAAAGTTTTCGGTAGTGGCTTCGGCAAATGTCTTTTGGTCAACGCCCTTGACTTCAGCCAGCGTCGCCGCCGTGAAGGCGGCATATGCCGGCTCGTTGCGCCTGCCCCGTTTGGGAACCGGGGACAAATAAGGAGCGTCGGTCTCCACCAGCAGACGGTCCAGGGGAATCCCTTTCACCGTGTCGCGCAACTCACCGGCGCCCTTGAAGGTGACGATCCCTGACATGGAAATATAAAAACCTAAATCAATAACATTTTCAACAAGTTCAGGCCCGGAACTAAAGCAATGAATTAATCCTGAAAAAGGCCCTGCGGCGTACTCGTCGCGTAGTATGGAGATGATGTCGGCATCGGCCTCGCGGCTGTGAACGATTACCGGCAGTCCACTGTCGCGGGCGGCGGCGATGTGATTGCGGAAGCTCTGTTGTTGTTGTTCGCGTGAGCTATGTTGGTAGTGATAATCAAGGCCGGTCTCGCCGAAGCCCACCACTTTGGGAGGACGGGACATTTCGATCAGGTCTTCGGGCGTTACCCCCGGTTCATTGGCCGCTTCGTGGGGATGAACGCCGACGGTGCAAAAGACATTGCCGTAAGCCTCGGCAATAGCGAGAACCTGCTTGAAGCGCGTGACATGGGTGCCGATGGTCAACATCCACCCTACTCCGGCCTCCCCGGCGCGGGCGACCACGCCGTCCAGATCGTCGGCAAAGTCGGGAAAATCAAGGTGACAATGGCTGTCCACCAACAAGGGCGATGTTTTGTTTTTCACCATTTCTTACCGCGCTTTTTTCTTGGGAAGCAGCGGGCGGTGCATGACCAGACGCTCAATAATGTCGAATTGCGCGGGCGACACGCCGAAGAATTGGCACCCTACGTTGCCGGTATCGGGATCGTCGCGGACCACTTCGGCGTCGGCGCCGAGCCTCAGCGCGTCTTTGCCGCTACGCACCTCGCTGACGACGACCTCCTGCCCCACATAAAGCGTCACCTTGGGGTCGGCGAGAGAAAACCCGCCCATGCTGATGTCCACTACCTGAAATTCTTCGCCGGCGATCACAAACCGCAGATCGCCCGTCGGCCGGCGGTTGTCGGAACGGTGATTTTCATACTGAAAGCCTATGATTTTCTCTGACAAATCGGCTAACTCCCCTCCCCCTCGACATAGCGGGGAAATATGCCTTCCGGCTTGGGCAGGGCGGCGCCGGGAACCAGGGCGTGACCGGGTCCCATACAGACGAAGGCGCGGCAATCCGGCGACACGGCCAACTGATCGAGCATCCGTCCGCAGGAATCGGGCATAAACGGCTGACCCAGGATGGCCAGATGGCGGATGACCTCGGCCAGCGCATAGAGCACCGTTTTCATCCGCTCCCGGTCTTTTTTATTGAGCGCCCAGGGAGCCTGCCGATCAACATAGCCGTTGGCGGCGCGTATCTGCGCCCACATCGCATCCAGCGCCTCATGGAAGGACTGGACGTCCAAAGCGGCGCTCATCGCGCCATATAAGCCCCACGCCCCGGCCAGCAGAGCCTCGTCATCCTCGGTCAGCGCTCCGGGTTTGGGAACGGCGGCGTCGCAGTTTTTGTGGATCATCGACAATACGCGCTGGGCCAGATTGCCGAAATCGTTGGCCAGTTCTCCGTTCATGCGATTGACCATGGCGTGGTGGGAAAAGTCGCCGTCGTTGCCGAAAGGCACCTCGCGCAGAAGAAAATAACGCACCTGATCCAGCCCGTACTTTTTCACCAGATCGTGAGGGGAAATAACATTGCCCAGCGACTTGGAAATCTTTTGGCCCTCGTTGGTCCACCAGCCGTGGGCGAAAACCCGCATGGGGAGCGGCAGTTCCGCCGCCATCAGGAAGGCCGGCCAGTAGACGGCGTGAAAGCGCACGATGTCCTTGCCCACCATATGGAGGTCGACCGGCCAGTAGGCGGCGTACTCGCCGGTTTCGGTATTCGGATAGCCGACGGCGGTAAGGTAATTGGCAAGGGCGTCCATCCATACATAAATGATGTGATCGTCGTCTCCGGGGACAGGCACTCCCCATTTGAAGGTGGTGCGCGACACGGACAGGTCTTGCAGCCCGCCCTTGACGAAGCTCAAGACCTCGTTGCGGCGGCTCCTGGGCAGGATAAAATCGGGGTTGGTCTCGTAAAAATCCAGCAACGGCTGTCGCCACCGGGACAGATCGAAAAAGTAGCTGGGTTCCTCGACCCATTCCACCTCGGCGCCGGAAGGCGCGACTTTTACGCCGCCGGGGCCGACGGTCAGCTCACTTTCCGCATAAAAGGCCTCGTCGCGCACAGCGTACCACCCGGCATAGGAGCCGAGATAGATATGGCCCCGGTCGAGCAGCCGCGTCCACAGGTGCTGAACGGAGCGGTAATGACGTTCCTCGGTGGTGCGGATGAAGTCGTCGTTGGCGAAGTTCAACAGCTTGTCGAGATCACGGAAGTTCCGGGACACCTTGTCGGTGAAGTCTTTCGGCGCCATGCCGGCGGCGAGAGCCGACTTTTCCACTTTCTGGCCGTGCTCGTCGGTTCCGGTGAGAAATTTGACGTCGTATCCGTCGAGGCGTTTGAAACGGGCCAGCACGTCGCAGGCAAGCGTGGTGTAGGCATGGCCGATATGCGGGGCGTCATTGACATAGTAGATCGGCGTGGTGATGTAGTAACGCTTAGGCCCGGCCATTATGGTTATCTCTCAAGAAGTTAATGACGGACGGCGGCTTCCAGGGCGAGGAAAATGTTAAGCATTACCTGCTTGCGGTCCAGATAGGCGCTTTCGGCGCAATCCAGCAGATGATTTACCTTTTCCCACACCTCCAGCCGGCAATCAAGGCTGCCCGCTTTGGTTAAACGCTCCATCAGCGCCCGTTCGTCCTTCGTCGCCCCGGCCGCGCCGCCGAATGCCGACAGGATCAAGCGCCCGATCCACCAGCGTAACAGGTCGCCCATGGTGCGAAAATCGTCATCGGCGCCGGATTTACCCAAGCGGTCGCCCAGCCTGTGGAGGGCGACTACGTCAAGGTCAGGCAGGGTTGCCAATAACCCGATCATCTCCCGATACAGCTCCAGCCCTCCCTCCCCGGCTAAATCCAGCGCCCGTCCAATGCTGCCTTCGGACAGGCGGGCCAACTCGGCGCAATCGGCGGGCGTCGCGCCGGGACTGTATTTCGCCGCCAGTTCCGCCACCACCCGTTCATCAAGCGCCTTTATGACCAACCTTCGGCATCGGGAACGGATGGTGGGCAGCAAACGTTCAGGGCGGTGGCTGACAAGCAGCAGCAGCGCCCGCGCCGGCGGCTCCTCCAGTACTTTGAGAACGGCGTTGGCGGCATTGCGGTTCATTTCGTCGGCGCAATCGATGACCACCACCCGCCATCCCCCCTCCGCTGCGGTCAGGCCGAGGAAGGCTCCGATCCCACGGACATCGTCAACAATGATTTCGGAGCGGAGTTTGCCTTTTTTCTCGTCCATGCTCCTCTCCACGCTCAGGAAGTCGGCGTGACCGGCGGCGGCGATGCGGTGAAAGACCGGATGTCCGGGGGCGATATAAAGGCTGTCGGGCGCTGACTGAGGAAGGGCGTCGCCGAACAATCCCGCCGGTTCCGTCGCGCCGCTCTTGCCGCCGGCAAGCACGAAGCGGGCAAAGCGGTAGGCCAGCGTCGCCTTGCCGACGCCGCGCGGGCCGCAGATCAGCCAGGCATGGGGCAGACGCCCTGAATTAAAGGCTTCACAAAGGGTTTTCTCGGCTTCGCCCTGTCCCATGAGTTCGGAGTTCTTGCGGGGCGGCGGCGGCCATTCATTCTCGTCCGTGGAGCGCAATGCGTTCATCGCAGGTCCGCTCCCAGCCGCTCGCCGACCAGACGGCGTATCGATTGCTGGATTTCCTCGATGGTCCCGGTTCCATCGACGATGACGCATCGATCCGGTTCGCGGCGGGCAATATCCAGGAATCCTTCGGCCAGCCGAACATGAAAATCTCGATCCATGCGCTCGTAGCGATCCTCAATACCGGACCTGGACGCCGCCCGCTTCAGTCCCGCCTCGACCGGCGCGTCAAGGACAAGCGTCAGGTCGGGAGCGAAGTCGCCGATGACGGCCCGGTGTACGCGCTCCACCGCTTGCCGGCCCAGTTGATGGCCGTAGCCCTGGTAAGCCATCGTCGAATCGGCAAAGCGATCCGAGACCACCCATTTACCTTGTTCAAGCGCCGGTCGGATGGTGTGAGCCATATGCTCCACCCGTGCCGCATAATGCAGCAAGACCTCGGCCATGGCGCTCCAACGCTCGATTCCTCCTTCTACTAGTAGAGTGCGGATTTCCTCGGCGCCGGGGGCGCCGCCCGGCTCGCGGGTCAGCACGGCGTCAATGCCGGACTTCCTTAATCCATCGGCCAGCAAGGCGGCTTGCGTTGACTTGCCTGAACCGTCGGCGCCTTCAAAGGTGATAAACCTGCCGTTCGCCACCCCACCCTTCCTCCATTAACCGGCGTTGCCGAAGATAATGTAATTAAGTGCCGTGCCGAGGCGTCCGAAAAGTCCCAGACGCTTGACTCCGGCCCCGGCGACCAGAGGCGCCTCTATCGGTTCCTGACCCGTAGCCGTGATCGTCAGAACGGCGATCTTGGCGCCTTCCTCGATCGGCGCCGGAACGGGGTTGGTGAAATTGACGGTAACTTTCATCCCCGGACGCGCCGCGCGCGGCATGGTCAGCACCATGTCTTTTTGGATAATCAACGGCACGGTGGGACTCTCTCCGAGCCAAACATCGGCCTCGGCGACCGTTTCCGAGGCCTTGAACAGGGCGTAATTATTGAACTCGCGGAATCCCCACTCCAGCAGGCGCTCCGGCTCTGCGGCCCGATCCTTTTTGTTGGCAAGGCCGTTGACCACCAGAACCAGTCTGCGCTCCCCCCTTTTGGCGGTGGCGGTCAGCCCGAAACCGGCGTCTTCGGTATGGCCGGTCTTCATCCCGTCAACTCCCATCTCCTTGTAGAGAAGCGGATTGCGGTTGATCTGAATGATGCCGTTGTAGGTAAATTCCTTTTCCGAGTAGTAGTGAAAATAATCAGGGAAATCCTTGATGGTCCGTACGGCCAGGGTGGAAAGGTCGCGGGCGGTCATAACGTGGTCCGGGTCGGGCCATCCGGTGGCGTTTTTGAATGTGCTGTCGTTCATCCCGATTTCACGGGCGCGTCGCGTCATTTCCACGGCGAAAGCCTCCTCGCTGCCGGCCAGTCCTTCGGCGACGACGATGCAGGCGTCATTTCCCGACTGGATGATGATGCCGCGCAACAGGTCTTCCACCCGCACCCGCTTTCCGGGATCAAGAAACATGGTGGAACTGCCGCTTTTAGCGCCTCCCTTGCGCCAGGCCGTCTCGCTTACGGAAAAGGCGTCATCCGGCGAAATGCGTCCGTCGCGAAGGCGCTCGAACAGCATATAAACGGTCATCATTTTGCTCATCGACGCCGGAGCCATCGGCTTGTCGGCGTCCTTTGCAAAAAGAACGGTCCCGGTCTCATGGTCGATGAGAATGGCCTCGCGGGCGATGGTTTCGATGGCCGCCGCCGGATAACTGACGGAAATCATGGAGAAAAAATAAATCAGGCAGCGTAACGTTTTCATCAAGAAATCTTTCGTTTTTATGTTACTCGACGACGATCCTGGCGCCCTCGAACCCCGATTGTATCACCCAGTCGAGAACCTGATCCGCCTTGACGGTGTCTTCCAGCGGCCCTATGCGAACGCGGAACAAGTCCCTGCCGTTGCTCAGCACCGGCGAAATAACGGCGTTTCCGATCTTCGATATGATCGCCCTCACCCTGGTGGCGTTGTCGTGACGCGAAAAAGCCCCGGCCTGAACGAACAGACTGGTTTTGGCGACAGGCTGGACCGAAACCTCCCCCAGCTTCGGCTCGGGAGGAAGCTCGGCAACCCGGTCCTCCGGCAACGCCCGTTCGGTTACCGTCTTACGTCCTTCCTGCGCAGGCGGCGCCTTGGCTTGTCGCCCCCCGGCG